>JBJEJT010000001.1:0-6337 GCA_051878255.1 Candidatus Cryptobacteroides sp.
GAGAGCCTCAGGAATTATGATTTTACCGTCTTTCTGGTTGTTTTCCAGAAGGGCTGCCACCACCCTCGGAAGTGCGAGGGAACTGCCGTTTAGAGTATGTGCAAGTTCAGTCTTGCCATCCTCAGTCCTGTAACGGAGTTTCAGGCGGTTTGCCTGGTAGGATTCGAAGTTGGAGACAGAAGAAATCTCAAGCCAGCGTCCCTGGGCTGCGGAATACACCTCGAAATCGTAGGTAATGGCAGAAGTGAAGCTCATATCCCCGCCGCAAAGACGCAGAATCCTGTACGGAAGACCGAGGCTCTTCACGATGCCCTCCACGTGGGCAATCATCTCATCCAGAGCCTTGTATGAGTTCTCCGGCTTCTCGATGCGCACGATTTCCACCTTGTCGAACTGATGCAGACGGTTGAGTCCGCGCACGTCCTTGCCGTATGAACCTGCCTCGCGGCGGAAGCAAGGAGTGTAGGCTGTCATCTTCACAGGGAAGTCGCCGGCTCCGAGGATCACGTCGCGGTAGATATTCGTCACAGGCACCTCTGCCGTCGGAACGAGATAGAAGTTGTCAAGGGTGGCGTGGTACATCTGGCCCTCTTTGTCAGGCAACTGTCCCGTACCGAAGCCGGATGCCTCGTTCACCATCACAGGCGGCTCCACTTCAAGGTAGCCCGCACGGGTGTTGATGTCGAGGAAGTAGTTGATGAGGGCTCTCTGAAGCCTTGCGCCCTTGCCTTTATAGACAGGGAAACCAGCCCCGGTAAGTTTCACGCCGAGGTCGAAGTCGATGATGTCGAACTTTTTGGCAAGTTCCCAATGAGGCAGCGCGTCCGGTCCGAGTTCCGGGATTTCATTGCCCATTTTCACGACCACATTGTCCTCGGCTGTCTTTCCTGCCGGAACTGCGTCACAAGGCAGGTTAGGAAGCAGCACGAGCAGGGACATAGTCTCCTCCTGGGCTTTCTGACCCCTGGAGTCGAGTTCGGCAGACTTGGCTTTGAGGGCAGCCACCTCGGCTTTCACAGTCTCAGCCTCCTGCCTCTTCCCCTCTTTCATAAGACCACCGATTTTGGCTGCAAGTTTCTTCTGCTCGGCAAGACAGGCATCCAGTTCCGTCTGGCAAGCCCTTCTCTCCACATCGAGAAGGTTGATTTTTTCCACAATCTCCTTTGCGTCGAAATTCTTGACAGCAAGTTTGCCGATTACAAACTCCGGCTGTTCACGAAGCAATTTGAGTGTAAGCATATTTCTATCGTAAATTAGTGATTTCCAAAACAAAAGAGGACTGCCACTCCCGGGGAGCGCCAATCCTCTGTCTATCAAACGTTCATCCCCCGAATCAGTTTTCGAAAGGAATTACCGAGACGTAAGACTTGTTCTCTGCTTTCTTGCAGAATTTGACCTTACCGTCAATGAGAGCGTAGAGAGTGTGATCCCTACCCATTCCAACGTTAAGACCAGGGTTGTGAACCGTACCTCTCTGACGGACGATGATGTTGCCCGCCTTTACAACCTGATCTCCGAATTTCTTAAGACCGAGTCGTTTGCTTTCTGACTCACGTCCGTTCTTGGAACTACCGACGCCTTTTTTGTGTGCCATAACTTAAAACTCCTCTTGGTTAAGCGATCTCTTCGATCTGGATTTTTGAAAGATACTGTCTGTGACCGTTGCATTTCTGATAGCCCTTGCGGCGTCTCTTCTTGAACACGAGCACTTTGTCACCCTTGCAGCTGTCGTCGAGGACAGTCGCCTTTACTTTTGCTCCCTCGATGTATGGAGCCCCGACCTTGACATCACCGTCATTGTCGATGAGAAGGACAGTCGCGAACTCGACCTCGGCGCCTTTTTCTGCGGCAAGGCGGTTTACGAAAATCTTCCTGCCAGCCTCAACCTTGAACTGCTGGCCTGCAATTTCTACGATTGCGTACATAAAAACAAACTTTTTCGGGAACTTCCAGACTTCTTTACGGAAGACTCCCACGTTTCAGTTGCAAGCGGCCGGACTCGCACCGACTCTTCACGGAGCTTGACAACCCTGAAAATATACTTCGGACTTACTGCTCGTCCTGAAGCTGAAGATGCTGGACATAGATAGCCTTCATCTTTGCTTTTCTTGCCTTGACTGAAGGCTTTACGAATTCCTTTCTTGCACGGAGCTCGCGGATTGCGCCAGTCTTCTCGAATTTTCTCTTGAATTTCTTGAGCGCCTTCTCAATGTTCTCGCCTTCTTTTACCGGTACTATAATCATCTGTATATCACCCCCTTTTTCTATTGAGCCCGCAAAGTTACGAAATATATTCAGAAATCAAAACTTTTCTTGCGAACCAACCAGGGATTTTTTTCACATTCCTGTAGAAACGTTGTCATTCAGGACATCCCTCCTGAACCAGAACTCGAACAGAGGGTCTATCACCTGCACCTCATCCCTGTCGTTGAGTGTTATGATTTCCTTTTTCATCAGGGCTTCCTTGACCCTCTTGACATTTGCGGAGGAATTCAGGGCATATTTCTGAATGACTTCCAAGGTACTGAAACGGGTCTCGCCCCGGAGCACCGCCTTGAGGAACGAAAGCTGGAATCCGGTAAGAGAATCAACTATGCTCCTGAAACGGGGCGTGTTGATGCTTATGACGGATTCAATGGCATCGGTGATGATCCTGTCGTTGATATAGCCGATTGCCCTTGCCCCGCAGAAGAAAGCCATCATATTGAGATACCACATATTGCCCCGGAAAAGCACATAGGGACGGTGTATCAGTTCTTTTTCTATTACCTTGCCCGACGGACGGAAACCGCCGACTATGTGTCCGATGACATCCTGTTCCGACACCTGGCTCAGAGGCAGGTTCACGATGTCCCGGAAAAAGAATTTCCTGTATGCGAATATCCATTTCATTGCGTTCACCCCGCTTCCGCAGAAGATGTGGCAGAAAGGACTTTCCGGACGCATAGTTTGGGAAATCATTTCCATTTTCTTCAGAAGCCTTTCTGCCCCAGGCAGTTCCAGGATGTTCTGGAACTCGTCTATTACAAAGCACATATCCGTTCCAGCGGACTTGGAGAGGACATACGGAAATTCCAGCACTGCCTCGGCTTCCTCTTCGGCAACACCACTGCGGCAGACTATCCCCGTACCCGTATTTTCATATTCCTGCAGATCGAATGAGATTGCCGAACCGGGCAGGAACCTGCCGATTATATCCTCGTATTCAGAGGGTGAGGACGCTGTCTTGGAGAGAATCGCCGACACATATCCGGTCAGGAACTGTTCAAGGCTCCTAAATCCCGTCATATCAAGTTCCGGCACCACGAATCTGCGTCCTGATGTACCCAGAGATGTCAGCGCCTTGCGTATGAGAGAGGTTTTGCCGGTCTTGGGAGCATCGTAAATGCAGACATTCTCGTGCGCTGCCACAAGGTTCGCGAGGGAATTGGAATCCTGTTCACGGCCGATGAAGTGTTTGCCGGAAACGTGTGAGTCGAAAATGAATGAATCGTCCATATCCTGTGCTGTTTTGGGGCAAATATAGTCGAAAACATTTTTGTTTCCAAGATTTCCCGGCAAAGGATGGAGGAAATATGGACTGATTTCCAGGGATGATGGAAACATTGTTTGATTATTCCCCGGCAATCTTTAAAAAATAAGCTGCTTACTTAGTATATTTGCACCCGGTATTCGGATTATGAATTTGGGCGATATGAAAAGGAATGACGGGAAAAACAAAGGTTGGAAAAGGGCTTTGAAAATCTTGGCTGTGGTCGCCGGGATATGGGCAGGGGTGCTGCTGATACTGCAAGTGGCTCTTTCGCCGGCAGTCCTCACGGGCATAGTGGAAAAGTTCGCCGGGGAGTACATAGACGCGGACCTGGATTTCGAAAGCATAGGGGTATCGATGTTCCGGAATTTCCCGGACATCAGGCTGGAGATGGAGAATTGTTCCGTGACCTATGCCCACGACAGGTATGACGGGAGCATCGACCCGGATATAAAATTGCAGCAGCTGGGACGCGGAGAAAAGGACACACTTGCCGTTTTTGAACAGTTCACGCTGAGGGTCAATCCTTTCTCGCTCTTTGCCTGGAAGTTGAAGATCAGAGAGATAAGTCTTTCGGGACCTCGCATTTTCGCGAACACTTATGCTGACGGCAGGTCAAACTGGGACATTTTCCCGAAAGATGGGACCGTCCAGGAAGATGAGGACGGGGATACGGGATTCACACTGCCGAGGATTCAGTTGGGCAGGGTGGCAATGAATGATTATCCGACTGTCAGTTTCACACTCTCGTCTCAGAAGACGGGAGTGATGCTGCGTATGAAGGAGGCTGTCTTTTCCGGACGTCTGGACAGGGATTTCGCGGCGGGCAGGAATGTCGGACTGAAAGTGGACAGCCTGTTCGCTGCCGGAAGAGTGGGTCCGGATACACTTATGGCAGGGATTGACAGGCTTAGGCTTTCGGGCGGCAGGGACAGGGTGCTGAATCTGGAACTTGTCGCCAAGGCTCTCATAGGGACTGACGAAGTGGGGCGTCTGGGTGTGCCGGTGGCCGTGGAGGGCGAGGTCCAGGTCCTGAAAGACAGTGTCCCGGCATTCGACATACGGGGACTGAAAGGCAGTCTGGCGTGGATTCCATTTGAACTGAAAGGACGGCTGAGGTCTCTTCCGGACAGCCTGGAAATGAATATGGGTCTGGACATCACGGGAGTGGAGGCGGCTCGGCTGCTGCAAAATTACGGGGCACAGTTGATTTCTGCGGAGGCATTGAAAGTCCGGACGGATGCCGTTTTCGATGCGTCGGTACAGGCTGTGGGCAGTTATGCCTATGCGGACGGAAGCCTGCCGGAACTTTCAGGAGGTTTCCATATACCCGAAGCGTCATTCTCGATAGACGGGACCGGGCTGGACGGCAGACTTGCGCTGGACGGCATCATAGACACAGATGACAGGGGCAGAATCGATGTGGACTTGAAACGGCTGCTGCTGAGCGTGGAGGACAAGGCTTCATTCAACGGCAGACTGAGGATAGAGGATGTGCTGGGCTGCGACCCTGCCTTGGTGCCGGATGTGAAACTGAATGCGGACCTGGACAAACTTGGAAGCCTGTTGCCGGAACATTCCGGGATGACGCTTCGGGGCAACTTGGACTGCGGGCTGAAAGGCAGGGCAAGGCTTTCCCAACTCGATTTGTACAAATTGGCGAACACCGACCTCATCGGTTATCTGAAGTCGGACGAACTCGCGGTGAAGATGCCCTCGGATAGCATAGACCTCTATGCCACAGGGCTTGACCTCGGGCTGGAGACCCGCAGGGACACGGTGGCATCGTATCAGAATTCCAAATCGAGGATGCTGGACATCCAGGCCGGGCTGGACACCGTGAGTCTGCAATACGGGGCTTCACTGCTTTTCAGGGGAAAGGGGATGAAACTGAGTATGCAGAACGATGCTTCGGTAATGAAGATGCTGGACAGCATCACTTTCTGGCCGATGAAAGGCGCATTTTCAGCCCGACGGCTTTCCCTCAGGGACAGCGACTCCACATCGGTAGGTCTGAGTGCCACTTCCAACTCATTCAGAATCACACATCTCAATGGCGATTTGGAGGTGCCGGTGCTTTCCCTTTCCAGCAGCAACAGGTCCCTGAGACTGAAATCCACCTCGGGACGTGTCTTTGCGAGGAACCTGAATCTGAACCTGAATGCGCAGATGAGGACAAAGGAACGGAATCTCAGGAGGAAACGCCGTCTGGACTCGCTGGCGCTGCTCTATCCCGGAGTTCCGCAAGACTCCCTGATGAAAGTTGCCTACAGCCGCAATCGCGCCTCGCGTTTCTCCAACGCCCTCGCTGGCGGCTCCGACCTCTCAGTCATTGCCGGCTCCGACAGGCAATCCCAACGGAAAGGCAAAGACTTTGAAAACCGAGACCCTGACTTGAGACTGGACGGAGAATTGCGCAAGTATTTCACACAGTGGAACTTGAACGGACAGATTGGCGCGGAAAGGGTGAAAATCGTGACTCACCTGCTACCCCTTGAGAACGTCGCTACCGGTGTGAATGCCTCTTTCAACAACGACAGGATAGACCTGAAAAGCCTCAGATTCGCCTCAGGCAGTTCGGAGTTGGATTTCACAGGCAGCATTTCCGGAATGAGAAAGGCACTTCTGGGACGGGGAAGACTGAAATTGGATGCGAAGCTTGTAGCGGACAGACTGAACTGCAACGAACTCCTGGCAGCCTACGCCGCCGGGCAGCAGCTGGATATGTCGGCTGTTTCGGATATGAGCGACGAAGAATATGAGGCTGCGATGAAAACGGTGGAGGATACTGCGGAGACAACGGAC
>JBJEJT010000002.1:0-6319 GCA_051878255.1 Candidatus Cryptobacteroides sp.
AATTGACGGATGCGGCGGTGACGGCTGCCCTCGGGAAGTTGGACCCTCATTCGGTCTATCTTCCCCCAGTGGAACTCGAGGCATCCGAGACCGAGCTCTCAGGCAATTTCGAGGGCATAGGAATCCAGTTCAATGTTCCCAACGACACGGCAATCATACTCAGTGTCATCCCGGGGGGACCGTCTGAGAAAGCGGGGCTTCAGCAGGGAGACCGCATAATCAGGGTGGATGCCCGTGAAATAGCGGGGCACAAGACTCCCCAGGATTCGATGATAAAGCTGATGAAAGGTCCAGCCGGGACCAAGGTCACGGTGACTGTCGATAGGAGTGGGGAGACCATCCCGTTTGACATCACCAGGGACAAGATTCCGGTGCATTGCGTGGATGCTGCGTTTATGCTGGACGACACCACCGGCTACATCCGTCTGACCAAGTTTACACGCACCACCTATTCCGAGTTCATAGCTGCCGCGGTCCGTCTCAGGTCCCTGGGAATGACCAGGCTCATCTTCGACCTGAGGGAAAATACCGGAGGCTATCTTGACCAGGCGTATCTTCTCTGCAATGAGTTCCTGGAAAAGGGCGACAAGGTCGTCTATATGGAGGGGCTTCATCGCAAGCGTTCCGACCTGGATGCCGACGGCAGGGGGTCTCTCAAGGACATACAGCTTTCCGTGCTCATCGACGAGGTTTCCGCATCTTCGAGCGAGATTTTCGCCGGGGCTATGCAGGACAACGACAGGGGTGTCATAGTGGGGCGCCGGTCTTTCGGGAAAGGTCTCGTCCAGGAACCCATCAATTTCACTGACGGCAGTGGCGTGAGACTGACGGTGGCGAGATTCTACACCCCATCCGGACGCTGCATCCAGAAGCCTTATTCCGACCGCTATGCCTACGACATCTATGAAAGATATGCCAACGGGGAACTCACTTCCGCCGACAGCATCAAGGTCAATACCGACGAGGTCTATTACACGGTGGGCGGAAGACGTGTTTACGGAGGCGGCGGCATCGTGCCCGATGTTTTCGTGCCCATTGACACGACCAGGGCTTCGGATTTCTATCTGAAATGCAGCAGAAAGGCTGTCGCGATGCGTTTCGCAAGTGCAGTATTCGACCGCTACCGTTCCGAACTCTCTGAAATCGACGATTTTGAACAGCTTGGGAAATGGATGGAGAGCCGGGACATCGAAAGCCGCTTCCTCGCCTATGCCGCGGAACAGGGAATAAGGCCTGCCTCCGGAGAATGGGCTGAAACTTCGGCGTATATGATGCCACAGGTCAAAGCCCTGGTGGGCAGGTATTCGAAACTCGGAGAAGAGGCTTTCTACAAATTCTGGATTGTCGTGGACAAAACCGTCGAAGAGGCAAGGAAGCAGCACGACATACTCTGACCCGGATTTCCTGGAATCCGGAGTCTAAATCCGCTTGAGAATCCGGCGGCTCACGGGATGCAGGTTGTTGCAGCGGCTGCCGAGGTTGTTCACCACCCCGAAGCGGATTCCCTGCCAGCTCAGTGCCACATAGCCTTTCGGGACATCTGTCCCGAGGACTATCGTGTCCCTGTGCAGATAGGCGAGCGCGGTCTGCCGGTCCACTTCCACGGTCACGAATGGATCATCTTTCAGAAAGGCGCTGAGCATCAGGTCCTCGTCGGGAACAAGTTTCCCGTTTTTGAGGCATCCGCATTTCACTCCCGACGAAATCGTGCGTACAGCCTGTACGACTTCTGCCACATCTCCCGCAATGTTCCCCGGCAGGGCTATCAGTGCGCCGTTCCTCTCGGAAATTTCCGCATCGAAGCAGAAACAGGGTTTCAATATGTTGCCCGGATGCTTGCCGGCGGAGGCTTTTGGGGCACCGTTCCTGCGTTTTCCATCGTGTTTTCCCGATTTCCCGATTTCCCCGGTCTTCCGCAGGACTGAGCAATACTGCCCCTCTCCCGGAGCGAACCCGGGTGCTATGGAATAGCCGCAAACGGTCCTGATGAGCCCGGGAAAATCACATTCCGGAGTGATTGTCTCAGCCCCGAGTTCCTCCGCCGCCCAGGCTGTGTTCCCGTCATTCTCTTTCACATTGAAAGTACAGGTGGAATAAACCAGCACCCCGCCCTCTTTCAGCGCACCCCAGACGTCGGCAAGGATTCTCTTCTGCCTTGCGCAGCAGAGTTCCACATTCTCTTCAGACCATTGTCTCACTGCCTCGGGGTCTTTGCGGAACATCCCCTCTCCCGAGCAGGGCACATCCGTGAGTATGATGTCGAAAAAGCCTGCGAGCTTTGAGAATGCGGACGGGTCTGCATTCGTCACTATCACATTCGGGTCTCCCCATCTTGCCACATTGTCGGCGAGGGCGCCGCAGCGGTTGGACATCACCTCATTGGAAACCAGCAGGAAATCTTCCCCGCAATGCTCTCGCAGGGATGCGGCGAGGTCGGTGGTCTTGCCTCCAGGGGCAGCGCAGAGGTCCAGGACTTTCAAGGTCCCGCTGAATGTGGGGAGAATCCGGCGGAACACATAACCCACGAACATAGAGGACGAATCCTGCACATAGTAGGCTCCGCCGTGGAATGCCGGGTCCATTGTGAAAGACGGTCGTTCGGAAAGAATCCTGCCGAGGCTGCACCACGGGACAGGGCTTGAATGTCCTGCCGACACCTCCGGCTCTCCCTTGGATTTCAAAGGATTGATTCTTATGGATGTGGAGGCTGGTTCTTCCAGGGCATTGAGTATCACCTCCGCCCTTTCATTCCCGAATGCCGTCTGAAGCATACGTGGAAATGCGCCGTCCGTCATCAGAGACCGAATTGTTTGGGGTCGAAACCCTCAGGCATCTTCCCGTTGGAGGCGTCTGCGAGCCCATCTGCAATCTTGTCTATCGCAGTCTGGATCTTGGAACCCAGAAGGGTCTTCATCATAAAATTGAGTTCGGCTTCCACCACGATGCGGAAGAGTGTCTGTGAGGAATAGGCTGCCTGGTCGAAATGCAGTTCAATGGCGAAGGAGAATGGCGCTCCGTCATCCTTGAGCCTTATGAGATTGTACGGGGACCTTTCCGTCACCCTCACCCCGATGTTGAAACCCTGAACCGTGGCGTGGATGCTGTCAAAATCGGCAGTCACGCCCTCCCTTTTGTCCTGCGGAAGCATATTGAGTATGTTCCTCAGGTCCGTCACTGCCATATACAGTTCATACGGAGCCTTTGAAACCAGAGCCTGTTTGCTTGTATAAGTTGCCATACCGATGAAAAGTTTTCTTTCCGGAACTCCTGCATAATGGATAAATCCGTATATTTGCAGGTCTTTGTCCCGTATGGTGCAAAATTACAATTTTTGACGATTAATGGAAACACACAGGATATATTTTGAAAAAAGGTGCATCATAATATGCCCGCCTGACGAGGCGGCATTGTCCGATCCGAATGCCATCATATTCTGTCTTTCCGGCGACAGTTCGTCCATATTCCCCGGCACGTCCATAATCCACGGGCTCGTCAATCTGTTCGAGAAGTCGGACTCCCTGCAGAGGGTGTATGTGCCGTCAGAGCATCCGGACCTTACCTATAACAGTATATGTGCCGAGTTCGTGCAGGTAAATGCAGGGGGAGGACTGGTGTCGAACAGGAGGGGGGACTATCTTCTCATAAGCCGCAACGGTCTGTGGGACCTTCCAAAAGGACATCAGGAGCCCGGAGAAACCATCCAGACCTGCGCCCTGCGTGAGGTGGAGGAAGAAACCGGGGTGGAGGGCCTCATACTCAGGGACCTCATCTGCGTGACCGACCACTGTTACCGGCGTGGCGGCATCTGGCACCTCAAGCACACCTGGTGGTTCGATATGCTCTACAACAATCCCACCGACCTCACCCCGCAGCGGGAGGAAGACATAACCAAGGCTGCCTGGGTGGCAAAATCTTCCCTCCCGCCGTATCTCCGCAACACCTATCCGTCCATTGCGGAAGTGTTCAGAGAGGTCAGGATATGATTCTTTGCATATTCTTTGGCGAAAGTGAAACATTTTTCCGAAAAATTCGTATAACTTTTAGATAATTTTTCGCGAAAAATGAAACTTTCACAGTTCAAATTCAACCTTACCCCGGACAGAATCGCCTCAGAGCCGTCATATTGGCGTGACGAGTGCAAACTTATGGTCCTGCACAAGGACAGCGGCGAGATAGAGCACAAATTGTTCAAGAACATAATCGACTATTTTGACAAGGGAGACACTTTCGTCTTCAACAACACCAAAGTTTTCCCGGCACGCCTCTACGGCAAGAAAGAGAAGACTGGTGCGGACATAGAGGTCTTCCTGCTCAGGGAACTCAACAGTGAGCAGAGACTCTGGGACGTAATCGTGGACCCTGCCCGCAAAATCAGGATAGGCAACAAACTCTATTTCGGCGAGGACGACTCCCTCGTCGCGGAGGTCATAGACAATACCACCAGCCGCGGACGCACTCTCCGCTTCCTCTACGACGGAAGTTATGAAGAGTTCAAGAGCGTGCTATATTCCCTCGGCGAGACTCCGGTCCCGAAATGGGTGAAGCCGCAGGTGACACCGGAAGACGCGGACCGTTACCAGACCATCTTCGCGACCGAGGAAGGTGCCGTGTGCGCTCCCGCCGCAGGGCTGCATTTCAGCCGTGAGCTCTTCAATAGAATGATACTCAAGGATATCAACAAGGCGTACATCACTCTCCATATGGGCATAGGCCATTTCAGGGCAGTGGATGTGGAGGACCTTTCGAAGCATAAGATGGATTCTGAGAGGCTCATCGTCACCCCGGAGGCTGCCTCCGTGATCAACGGCACCAAGGATGCGGGCCACAAAGTTCTCGCCGTGGGCATCACTGTGATCCGTGGTCTTGAGACCTTCGTCACCACCGATGACAAAGTGAAGCCTTTCGACGGGTGGACCAACAAATTCATCTTCCCGCCATACCGCTTCTCCGTGCCGGATGCCATAGTTTCCAATTTCCATCTTTCCGAATCCACGATGCTGATGTCAGTCGCCGCCTTCGGTGGTTACGAAAAGGTTATGGAAGCCTACAGGCAGGCTCTTGAGAATGACTACAAATTCGGTCCTTACGGAGATGCCCTGCTGATAGTCTGACCTGGGACGACGTTTTTTCCGATCGGAAAGATGCAGTTTTGACGGAAAGAGCAAAAGTTTCTGATGAAAAAAGAAAAATCGTCATATCTTTTTCGAGATATGGCGGTTTTTTGATTTACCTGTTTTAGTTTTGGGGGACACAAACTGTCCTAAACTATGAACAATTCAGAAAACATCTGCCTTTGTGCCCTCAACAACATTTTCGGCTATGAGCCGGGGATAGCCCTGCTGCTGTTGGAAAATCTGGGAAGCGCCACGGCGGTATTCGCAATGGATGACGATGCCAGGGACCGACTGCTCGGACCGTACAGCAGATACCGGGGCCGCCTGTGCCAGAGGGAAATCGACAATGCCTGCCATATTCTGGAAAGGGCTGCTGCCTGCGGTGCCAGGTTCGTCGGCATCACTTCCCCGGAATACCCCTCCCGTCTGCGCCAGTGCCCGGATGCGCCTCCAGGTATTTTTGTGCGCAGTGCGGACAGCTTGTCCTCCATTTTCTCGACCAGCCACTTCGTGTCCGTCGTGGGGACGAGGGACATCACCCCCTACGGGGAAACGCTTTGCAGGGAACTCGTCCGCAAGCTTGCCTGTGCGGGACAACCGCCCTGCATAGTCAGCGGTCTCGCCCTTGGAGTGGACATTGCCGCCCACACCGAGGCTGTGGAGTGCGGTATCCCGACCATTGCCGTAATGGCGACCGGTCCCGATGACGTCTATCCCCGCAGGCACCGTTCCTTTGCGGACAAACTCTGCCGCCAGCCCTCCAGCGCACTCGTCACCGACTTTCCTCCGGGGACCGCCCCTGTGGCCCTGAACTTCATAAGGCGCAACCGTATCATAGCCGGGTTGTCGGACTGTGTGATACTTGTGGAATCGGCAGTCAAGGGCGGGGGAATGGTTACCTGCAGGCAGGCATTCTCGTACGACAGGACCGTGTATGTGCTGCCGGGACGCCTGGGAGACCGCCATTCGGAGGGATGCAACCTGCTTGTCAGGGAGGGTGTCGCGGAGATAATCGACTCGCTTGACGATTTGCCCCTCCGCATCGGACTTGGGAAGTGCAGGGCAGCCGGAAAGGGGAGGCGACCGGAGGAATTCTATGCCGGGAGGCTGTCTGCCGAAAGGCTGGAAATGGTGGGACGGATTCTCAAGGCTGTGGGAGAGGCTGCCGGGATTACGGCTGAAGAGATGGCGGGGCTGTGCGGATT
>JBJEJT010000003.1:0-6305 GCA_051878255.1 Candidatus Cryptobacteroides sp.
TGCTTTTAATAGTTCTTGACTCTGCCGTTCCGGAATCATCCGGACGGTTCTACCTCGTTTGCTTCAGATAATCGGAGGCATACAGATATGCCCCGGCCGTCCATCCCATAAACGGGGACATCTTGTATTCTTCATTTACTTCGAGATTCCCCTTTTCGGCATTGTATTTCTCCCACAGATTCCCTGTCTCCTTGAAAATCCGGATTGAAGAATCCACATATTTCCGGGCGATACGGACAGCATCCTTTCTGTATCCGTATTTGTCAAGTCCCGCTATTGCAAGGACATTGCAGCTTGGCCAGGCGTTTGGGCTGTCCCACTGGTAAACATCCTGTCTCTCGCCTTTCTCGCAGGCGACTATGCCATATCTGGCTTCGAGACGATGCAGGTTATCAACAATATGCCCTGCCTGTCCTGCATCGGGAATACCTGCCCAGAGAAGATTGAAAACCGCAGCCGAATAGACCTCGCTCCTGGTATCCGTGACATAGTTGTAATCATAGTACAGACCGGATTCCTTGTCATAGCAATATTCATTTATCAGAGCAAGCCTCCTGGATGCAGTACGCTCCCACTGCTTGCCTCCTTCAATTTCCAATTCATAGCACATCCACGCGAAGTTCCTTTCGTAAACATAAAGATTCGCATTGAGGTCTATGGGGTTATATGCCTCACATTCGGAGTTGAAACGAGGGGTGAAGTCCCAACCTGATTCCGCTTCGGACAAGAATTGGGAAGCGACACGGAGACGTTCCGCATCGGACGCATCATCAGGGAGCGACGGTATCCGCGTCTGCAGGTAGGTGTAGAAGTTCATCAGATATTCTTCCGAACCCATATTGAAATGACGGTTCAGTCCGCTTTCAGTCATCCTTTCCCTCATCCAGAACTGATATTCTTTCAGGAGGATACCATAGGCGGACTGAAGCCACTCCCTGTCTCCAGTTGCCTCATACACATCCCGCACCATCATCGAAGCATAGGGAGGCTGCGAACGGTTGTTGGAATTCAGATTGGACGAGTTCGGCATATAACCGAATCTCTCTATCAGGTAGAGAATGTCATCGACATTGTTCTTTGCCTGCTCCACATTTCCTATGGACAACAGGGCAAGATTAGTGTAATATGTATCCCAATAATACAGGTCCTGGAACATTCCGCCGATTGTCGGGACGCTGAACGGCTTGGGCAGGGAAAGATGCCCCAGGGTATCTTTCGGGTAGTAATATGTCGAGGCGGGCATATTGTCATTTATGAATCTACGGACCATCTGGTCGCCATTCGAACACGAAGCCGCAAAGACTGACAAGCCGACTACGACCGGTATTATCGGGATACGCATAATTGAGGATTAGTTAATAAATGGTTACTTTGTGAACTCTGTTGTGTGCGCTGTCTATGATGTAGAAAGCATTCTTGCCATCAGGGGAAGGGACGAGCTCAGCAGGGTAGAAGCCGTCATCAGGCCAACCATACAGATTGCTGGATTCGATTGCCGAGAGGCTCTCTGCAGCAGTTCCGTCTGCATTGAGTTTTGTCCTGTAAATCTTATTGGAATTGTTGGCCCAGAGCAACCTGCCCTGCGCATCCATCATCATAGAGATGACATTGCCGGAATTGTAACTGACAGTTCCCACTGAGCTTGAGGAAAGGTCTTTATACCGTATAATGCCTTCAGAAGTGTCATCACTGTATGTCGCCACATACAACTTGCTGCCGTCCGTACACATAGAACGAGGCTTCTCCGGGCTGCCGAAATAAAAATATCCTTCACTATTGCTTTCATTTTTGTAATTGCTGCTTTTAGTGAAACAAGCAACCGTATAGTTATCTCTCTCAAGGACATACATATTGTAGTCATTATCGAACTCGATATCCATGAAACCACGTCCCGAACCGAAATATGCTGGAGTGTCATCAGCATTCTTGACGGCATAACCGTCCGTCTTGTCGTCAGGATTCACCCAACGGACATAACCGTATGCTTTCGAAATGAAATACAATTTATTGTCAGAAGCATTATATTTAATTTTCCACGGATACACGCCGGTTCCTACATCCATAAGTTTCTCGGATGAGTCGTCTTTGAAGTTATAGACCCAAATCTGTTCGTTAGAACCAAAGGTGCCATCGGTAATCGTAGAGAAAGCAAGCCTGTCTTCATCAATGAAAGTTGCTCCGTAAAGTTTTCCGCTATGCCATTCAGGCATCGCAACCACGTCAGCCTCGCAGATATAGACAGGGTCGGCAGTGGTCCTCACATTGATTTCACGGATTTTCCCGGCATTGAAAGATACATCTGAAGAAAGATTGACATCTTGCTCATAGCTTTTTTCCTCGCCATTGACTTCACCGGTGACTGTAACTCTCAACTGGGTTCCTGCCGGCGCAACAAAAGGCTTTATGGCAGCATAGACTTCCGCATATTGGACTCCGTTTGACTTCACATTACCCAAGACTATATCTGTCTCGTTGATATGCACGTACATCGAACTGGAAGTCTCACCGGACACAGGTGTGAAAACCGGCTGATCACCTGTAAGGTTTACAGTAAAATTACCTACTATAGCCTCATCCCCGATGCTCACCCAAATCTTCGTGAGTTTGAAGTCATTGTCAAAATAAGTGTTCAGCACTTTGAACTTTAAAAGGGCAGCCAAATTCTTCATCTGAAGATTTACAGAACTTGTTCCTCCCTCGCAAGTGGTCTTTCCCCACAAAGGAATATTGGTGCCGCAAATCTTCGACATAGAGCCGTTCCCTCCGGTCTGAGACTGGACTGCAGTGGTAGTCGCTATGGTGACAGGAATACAAGTGGGGTCTGACTCAGATCCATCATATGGATACACAGCGTACCAATCATACGAAGTTCCCAGGTCAATCGTGCCATTCAGATAGCCGATGAATTTGTTCGATGCAAGATTGTCAGCAGTGATTTTAAACGGATTGTCCTTTGTATAGTCTGAAGTACCTGCCGGGGCGTGGTAGAGCGAGATTTCGTCTTCTGCCACCCATTTGGTATACATTCCGTCATTGGCAGTCTTTGTATCCGAAACTGAAGCAGTGATTGAGAATCCCTCTGAACTTTCATCAGGTCTGGAGTTCACAATGTTTTCTTTCGCACACGAGGATAAAAGAAGAGCTACAATCCCGGCTATATAAAAATTATATGTTTTCATACGCAATCAATATAAAGAAATTGTATCATCCTCATTTTCCCATTGATAGATTTCCATAATGCCCTGAGAACTGGTTAGGAATCCCCCCCCCGCCAGGAAGTCCTGGACTGTGATGGCGGGAGAGATATAAGTAGTTGATTTACACATAATCTGCTATTCAACTGTTAGGACTGCCTTATGGATGCAACCACCGTGATTATAGTCGCCGATATACATCTCAACACCCTCAGCATTAGGGTTCTGTGCGTATCCCTCCGGCCAGGAACCGGTAACCCATCCTTTCCCGCCATCGTGTACGAATGCAACGGTTGCATCCTTATATCCATTCTTTCCAGGTTTGATAACATAGGTGCCCATAGATGAATCGCTGAACCAAATACAATTGTTGCTGTCCACCGTAAGTCCGAGAATCTCGCCCTTGAATCTTGCAGTGAGAGGATTGCGGAATTCCCCGGTATTGCGGTCTGTCGTTCCTTCCTCCAGGCTGCCTGCAATAAGAGTCTGGTTTCCGTCTTTATCAACTGAGTACAATGCAGGGAATTTATTATTTTCATCTACTTTGTGGAACATACCTACAATGAGATTACCATCGTTGTCGAATGCCATATTCTTGACGGTCACATCATCAAAGTGAGTGAAAAGTGTCTTTCCGGCATTGTTCTCATCGGCTGACTTGTCACAGCTGTAAGCATCTTTGGCAAACTTATAGACGTTTCCTTCATCGGCAGTACAAACATACATATTGTCATCTTTGTCAAACTTGACTGTCATAGCACCAGGAAGTCCGGTTACAAGATCACCGTTCCCTTGTGTCTCAAGGTTTATCCACTTTACGCTATTGTGTCCCTGGAATGCTACAAACAGCATCTTGGAGTCACGGGTATTCTGTGCAAGTCCGCGGGCACGACGACCGTCTGTCCTGCTGAAGATGACTTCACCTTCTCCTGTCTGGATATTTGCGAGACAAACCTCACCGTCTCTTGTACCCATAGCGAGACGACCGTCCTTGAGGAACAGGATGCCATATACATTCGTCTGACTTCCAACAGCCAATTTTGCCGAAACATCGATGACATTCCCTGTACAGTAATAAACATCCTTATTGTACTTGAACTGGACAGGAGAGTATGCAGTCACGCCATTTACCGTCACAGTCACATCATACGAACCGGGGTCATTGTAAGGAACCTCAACGGTGAGTTCTGTCGGACTTGCCGCTGTCACCACAGCCGGAGTATCTCCGAAAGCCACGGCATTCAAACCTGCGAGAGCATTGAAGTTCTTACCACTAATCTTAATCTCATCCTGGTCATATCCGGAAACTGCGCTGAGAGACGTGATTTTCACGTTTGTGCTCTCAAGGTATGTGAACTTGAGATTCTCGGTCTTCTGCTCTCCGAGAACCACTTTAACAACACACTCACCCGCTTCGTTTTCAGGAGCCAGTGTCTTGATTGTATTGTCTGTGGCTGACAACACAGTTGCCTTTACGTCGCGGAAGTAAACCTCAACTCCCTCACCGATATTGTTTCCTGTGATAGTGACTTCTACACCCACCTCTCCTTCGGCTGGATTGATAGCAGTAGTTTCGAGAGTACTCCCCCCCCCCCGGAACGGGTTCAGGTTCATTGTTCTTTGAACAAGACACCGATGCAAGAGCCGCAGCTATTGCCAGAATTGATACAAACTTTTTCATTTTGCTGAAATTTTGTTGGTTAATGTTAAATGTTATTTGAATGAAATTGGAATCTTGATGATTGCCCCGTCGTGATGCCAACGGGCACCACAGTAGAGTCCGTCCCTGGAAGGACTGAACTTCATACCGTAAGGAATGAATCCGTCAGACACTGAGAGGACTTCCGCATTCTCCACCCCTTTTGCGAGTCTGGCTACCATAATGGTCTTTGCACCGGCATCATTCAGATAAATATCTTTCCTCTGCCTGTCCACGGTAATGGCAGTTATTTCAGAGAAAGTATCCCCGGTCTTGACGGCAGGTTCTCCCGGATACTTTCCAAGAAGCAATTGCTGCCTTGTATTCCCGTCCGGAGAAACTCTCCAAAGCCCGCAGTATTGGAGGGCGACGATGAAATTTCCGTCCCAGTCAAAGTCAAATGTTATTATATCCGAACCGTTCTCTTCCCCCTCAGGACAGGAAAGATCCTTGAAATCGAACAGAGGGACGGCATCAGTCGTTCCGGCAGCAATCCTGTAACAAGTCTTGTCGGACGAACTTGCGACATACATATTGCCCTGTGCATCAAATCTCACACATACAGGACTGAGAATCTCCGGAACGAAATCGATGAATGTGACGGCAGAACCCATAGGGTCGAACCAGCCAACCTTGTCGGACTTCGGGAACGCCCCATAGACCATCCCGTCTTCCTCATTGAGAGTCAATTCCGTACAGCGTTTATTTTCAAGGTCATAGTCCACAACCCAATCGGTCACTTTCAGGGACTGGAGATTGAAGATATGGAAAGGATGACTTTCTGAATACGAACCGAAAATCACATTGCTGTCATCGACGAAATAGAGACAATTAGCCTGGATATACGATGCTTTCTCCACGTACTCGTCGTAAACCATTTCCCCATATTTGAAGTTTTCCTCACTTTCCATATCTTCCTTTCCCACGACGGAAACGACAAACTTGTATTCCTCACCCTCGTCGAAATAAGGCACCTTTACAACTATTTTAGTTCTCGATGCAGATAGGATTTCTGCAGGTTTGCCACCTATGGTGACGGTATTCTCTTCAAGAACATCGCTGAAAGATGAGCCGGAAAGCGTTACCTGCGTACCACCTTCGCCAATGAGAGGTTCAAAGAAGAAAGCCGGTCCATCTTCGAACTCGAATTCCGGTCCCGTGAATTCCTTGTCCCCCACCTTTATGACTACAGGATATTTTCCTTTGGGATTATAGGTGAGTTTGCATTTGAGCATTGTAATGCTGGTCTGAACGGGAATCAGAGGCTCCCCGTTTATGGTAACCTTGTTCTCGCTTGGAATCATCGAGAAACCGGAACCGACAATCGTGATCACATCGGGCGCCTTGCCGCATTTCGGAGATACGTCTGTGATCTTGAGTTCTGCCTTACCCTCGGTCGCGGCAAACGGGTC
>JBJEJT010000004.1:0-1551 GCA_051878255.1 Candidatus Cryptobacteroides sp.
CCACGATGAATTTGACGCTGATTCCCGCCGCACTGTCCAAACCTGCAACGACATAGCACTCTCCCAGTTCCACACCCCAGGTCATATCCCCACGGCAGAACGAGAGACTTTCCACAGGGATTCCGTATGTTATCCTCCTGGATTCTGCCGGTTCGAGTTCCACTCGCTCAAAGCCCTTGAGTTCTTTCATAGGACGGGTCACCGATGCACAGGTCCGTCCCGTGTAGAACTGCACCACAGCCACTCCTTTCCTCTTTCCGGTGTTGGTGACGGTCAATGAGACCTCAACCGTGTCCGAGACTGAGACACTTGCCTTGCCGACGGAGATATCGGACAGTTCGAACTCAGTGTACGTCAGCCCGTAACCGAATGGGAACAGAGGCGTCGGCGGGACATCCAGATAGGAAGAGGTATGCCCCATTACAGACTGTGGCTTTTCTCTTGGAATCATTTTCAGGTTCCCTTCCGTGCCCTTGGCGATATGGCTGGTATGCTTGTGATTATAGTAAATGGGAATCTGTCCCTCATTCCTGGGGAAAGTCATCGGAAGCCTGCCTGACGGGGAAGCCTTGCCCCAAAGCAGATTCACCGCCGCTTCCCCGCCCATAGTGCCGGGATGCCACATATAGAGCAGCGCCGAAGACTTGTCCAAGTCCCGACCTATTGCCAGAGGGCGTCCTGCCATAATGACGGCTACCACGGGCTTGCCTGTCCCGGCTGCAATCTCTATCAACTCTGACTGACGCCCCTGCAAGTGCAGATCGGAAAGGCAGTGCGCCTCCCCGGACATCATCTGTTCCTCGCCAACGAAGACAATGATTACATCCGCCTTTGATGCCTCCTGTCTGAACCTGCGCAAATCGGTCATTTCCTCCTGACGGGGATAGTCCAACACAGGCAGATATACCAACTTGGTCGAGGCAGGAAGCATATTCCTCATCGCTTTCAATGGGGTGACGGTCCGGGTTTTATCTCCATCCAAAGCCCAGGTCCCCATCTGGTCATAGGCAGCATCCGCCATAGGTCCCGTCAGCAGGACCCTTCCGACATTGTCTCCGAGAGGCAGGATGCCGTCATTCTTGAGCAGCACGGAGGATTCCTCAGCCAACCTGCAGGCAGTTTCCCTGACTTTATCGGAATAAATGGCTGTATTCCCGGCTTTTGCCGTATATGGTCTGTCGAACAGTCCGAGTTCGAGTTTCAACCTGAGCACCCGTCTCACTGCCCTGTCCACCACGGCTTCATCCACTTCTCCCGACGAAACCAGCGATTCCAGGTTCCCGAGATAGGACCGGGACATCATATCCATATCGCAACCGGCTTCAAGACATTGTCTGGCAGCATCCCTCTTGTCCCTTGCAGACCCGTGCGGGACCAGTCCGCCCACGGAGCCCCAATCCGAAACCACGACACCCTCAAATCCCCATTCTCCCCTGAGGACATCCGAGAGCAGCCATTTGTTCCCGGTGGAGGGAATCCCGTCGTTATCGTTGAAAGCAGACATAAAAGAGGCAATCCCCTCTTTGACACAGGCGTTGAACGGAGGGAAAT
>JBJEJT010000005.1:0-6289 GCA_051878255.1 Candidatus Cryptobacteroides sp.
AAAAGTTCAGAGAACTCGTGCACACCGGAGACCTTCTCTGTCAGAAATGCGGCGTAAACCGCACCCTCGGCAAGTCCGGCACGGGAAAAGGCTTCGTGGGAGATGGTTATGCGGTCGTTCAGACCTTCGAAACCTACGGTGTGGATGCCAGGGATTTCCCGGCGCGGACGGACTGGACCTGAGTCTGTCCACCCATATTGCTTTCCACGATGGATGCCAGGCTCTTGGCTGTCCCACTCGGTGCATCGAGCTTATGGATATGGTGCATCTCTATGATATAGGGCATATACCCTCCCGCTTTCGCAAGTCTTTCGGAAAGCAGGTTCACGGCAGCATAGAGCACATTCACGCCCACAGAAAAATTGGATGCGTAAATCATCGTGGTCCCGCACTTCCTGAAATAATCACAAACCTCAGGGCAGATGTCGTTCCAGCCCGTCGTGCCCACCACGACCGCACCGTAGTGCTCAGCGAGGAAACGGTAGTTGTTCCTGAAGGCTTCGGGAGTGGTGAAGTCTATGCACACTGCCTCCTTTGCATTTGCAGGAGTTTCAGTCATTATGTCTTCTGCTGCGGCAAGAATCTCGACATTGCGTTCTCGAAGGATTTTCTCGATGCAATGTCCCATCTTGCCATATCCGCTGATTACAACTTTCATCTGAGTCAATTAAAAAGAATGACGTGAATTTTTCTGATAGTGTCTTCCAACACGGAAGAATCCACTATGTAACTGAGTTCGGAGTCTTTGAGCAGCTTGCCGGAATGTGCAGCCAGGGCAGGGATGCGGCTCTCCAGTCCGGACGCGATTCCCAGAAGGTTCTTCCCCACAATGGAAATCTGACCCTTGCCGGTACGCAAGTCGATGTCTGCCACACCCGCTGCCATCTTGAGAAAGAGACCGAGATTGACGGAGAAATCCACCGTCATCACGACCTTGTCCTCCTTTACGGCTATGACGTCCGGCCTGAGATGGTCCTTGATCCTGTCCTTGAGTTTTTCCCAGCCGTCGAGAGTGAAACTGAACACATAGAGATTGCGCTTGAATGCGATGCCCTTAGGTCCTTTCGACTCCTCTTCCGGAACTATGGCAGTGCCGTCACATTCGGGATTCATAGTGTTGAGCACATAGACCGGGATATTGCGGGAAACGGCAGGGGCGATAGTCATAGGATGCAGCACCTTGGCGCCGAGATATGCCATCCGGGCTGCCTGGGAATAGGAAATGAGTTCTATCCTGCGGGTGCCTGTACAGATGCGAGGATCGGTGGTCTGGATGCCGTCCACATCCGTCCAGATTTCCACTTTGGAGGCATTGAGGGCGGATGCGATGATGGATGCCGTGTAATCCGAACCTCCACGGCCCAGCACAGCCGCCGACCTTTGCAGGTTGGATGCGATGAAACCCTGGGTGAGCACGACGGCGTTACGCCTGCCATCGCGTGACTTCCCCTCGTAAGGGAATGCCGTACCCCTGACAAAAGTTTCCTCGACCACTGCAGGGACTGCCTGCCCTATCTTGTCGAAGCAAGGCTCGCCGCAAAGGCAGTCTCCCTGGGTGTAAATCATAGTCCTCGCATCCGCAAAACCTGTCCTGATGCCCTTGGAATTGAGGGCGAAACAGATGATGGTGGAGGAAAGGATTTCTCCATTGGAGATGATTACAGCCTTGATTCTGTCGGGCACATCCCCGAGAGTCAAGGTGGAACGGACCACTGCGAAAAGCGTATCGCAGATTTCATTGATTTTTTCAGAGGCTTTTTCAAGTCTGACCGGGTCGGCTGAGAGCAGAGACTGCGCAAGTGACAGATGGCGGCTGCGCAGTTCATACATAAAGCCGTTCACTTTCTCCTGGTCGCCGGAGGCTGCCGCATCGGAAATGGCATAGAGCAGGTCGGTAACCTTTGAAAGAGCCGAAACACACACTACTACTTCGGAGTCGGTACGGGAGGCTATTATATCCATTGTTCTCGACACCGCATCAAAGGTGCCTACTGATGTGCCTCCGAATTTCAGGACCTTGACTGCCGTATGTTCAGGACAATTGTTCATACATTCTAATATATTGCTCCGTGGCTTTCTCAAGTTCCTTGATTTCCACGTATTCTTCCATTGTGTGGGCTACGAGTATGGAACCCGGGCCACAGAGTATCTTGCGCGGGAAGTTGCCGAGTTGGGGAGCATCGCTGCCGAATGCCGCCACAGTGGTCTCGAAACCGTCGAGGACGGTGTACTTCATCGGGGTGTCCCCGCCGAATTCTTTTATCTTCAATCCCTTGACTTCACCTGCAAGCTTCCTCATCACTTCGCTGACAAGGGCATCGGTGGCAAAAGTAGTACGGAAATATATCCGGCATCCGAGGGATGGGCTGAGGATGTTCTGGGGATTGGCGCTGGAGAGCTTGCCTATGTTCCAGGTGGTCTTGCCGAGCAGTTCGTCCTGAGGGAATTCCACCTCCCGGAGCATATTCACGAAATCCACGAACAGTTCCACGGCTGACTGGCCGTGCTCAGGATAACCGGAGTGGCAGCTTTCGCCGGTAAAGGAGAGTTCAAAGAGCTTGGTACCTTTGCAGGCAGAAACCATCTTGTTGTCTGTAGGCTCCCCCACCACCACGTAATCAGCCTTGAATCCGCTTTTCACGAAGGACTTTGCGCCAAGCGAGCCGGTTTCCTCGCCGGAAAGCAGCAGCAAGCCGAAATCGGTGCAGCCCCTCCTTTCGAGTTCCACGCAGGCATTGAACATAGCCATCACCTGTCCCTTGGCATCACAGCTGCCTCTTCCCCTCACCATAAGTTCGTCCCTGCCCTCGTCGGTAGTCATAACTTCCAACGCCGGAGGGAAATAAGGCGGCACCGTGTCTATATGGGAACAGAAGACGATTTTCGGCGTGCCCCAGCTGAAAAGCAGGTTTTCCGTGCCGTCCCCCTCAGGGGTTTCGGGAGTCACCCCCACAGGGAAAACATCCAGCCGGTTCTTCCCTGTCAAGAATCTTTCAGACAAGAGTTTGGAAAGGGTGTATTCTCTGGAAGAGGATGAATCCACCGAGAGAATCTCAAGGTATAAGTCAAGATTTTCCATTTTTGTTCTTTTCTGGTATTGTGAAAGCGTCGGCAGGTAGTTGCACGTCCCTTTTGCAGGCACTTATCATATATTCATTGACATTGCCGTTGAACTCGATGAGTTTGATGTACTCGACCATCCCGTCGGATTTGCGGTAGCGCAGTTCTATGGTTTCGTAGCCTCTCACGGACTTTTTCTTTGCCGTCACGGTGATTTTGCGGATCTTGGCGGTTTCCGAACTCATCACATCGGCTTCATTTGCCTGTGCCACCGCGTCCACATCCCCTTCGATGCAGCTGAGGAGAGTCTGGCTCATAGTTCTCATCGGGGCATTCTTCTTCGCATCGAAGTATTTCACTTTCCCGGCTTTATTGACATATACCCTGTCCCCGTCAATGACGAAGCACTCGCCCTCAGGGGTGCTGTAGCGCAGTGCAAGCGATGTAGGTGCCGCATAGTATATGGTGCCCTCGCCGCTGACAACCTTGCCGTTGTTGGTGCCGGTCTGTACGAAAGAAGCCTGGATTCCGGTCTGGGCATTCAAAACCGTCCCGGAAAGAATGCTCACGAGAAAGACTGTCAGACCTGTTAAACGTATTCTGTTCTTATACATATTATTTGATATTATTCGCGCTTGCGTCCGTTTTTTCGCCGTATCTGCGTTTGTAATAAGGGATTTTCATCATCAGTCTGAACAGGAACGGCTCTACGGAATAGGACAGCAGGATGGATGCCGACATACCGATTACGGAAATGATTCCGATGGACTGGATTGCCGGATGGCGGGCGAAGATAAGCGAGCCTGTCACCACCACGAGGACCATTGCGGAAAGACCTATGGCAGTTTTGTGATAGTTGAGCATAGACCTGTCCTTGCCGGATGCCGAAGACAGGAGCCCCTGCATCACGAAGATGCTGTAGTCCACACCGATGCCGAAGATGAACGATGAGATGATGATGTTTATCAGATTGAACTTGAGTCCGAAAATCCACATTATCCCCTGGACCACATACCAGCTCAGGGTCATAGGCAGGAAAGCAATCAGGCTCACGGACAGGCATCGGAAAGAGAGCAGGAGCACGATGAACACGAATGCCATCGAAATCCAGAGGATTGTGTTGAAGTCGCCGTGAATGATTTCCACCATATCCCCGGTGTAGAAGAACGGGTCCACGACAAGTGCCCCCGGCACCTCATCCACGGCGCGGTTTACTTTCATCTTCTGGGACTCGGGCATAAATGCGGAAGTGAATACCATATACCTGCCGTCTGCCGTCTGTTCTATGAAATTGGATGTGACCTCTTCCGGAAGTATGCCTGCATCATAGAGGGAGCCGGTTTCAAAATCGGCGTTGCACAGGGTCAGGAACGGACGGAACGTACTCTCATCCAGTCCCTGCTCTTCAGCCGCATCGCATATCCTTTTCCACACCACGTCCTTGCGGAGCTTTCCATTTTCGACCGGCTCGTTCCAATACTCTTCCCAGCGGTCTATCCTCTCCTGCTGCACGTCTTCGGGAACGAAAATGTTCGCCACATTGCTGTGGTGGCTGACTATGCCCTCGGCTTTGAGGGAATCGAGCTTGACATTCAACGCCTCGCAACAGAGGAAAGCGGAATCCAGAGTACTTGCCGACGCCGCATAATACTGGGAGGACATTCCGGCGTTGTTTTCCTTGTTCAGTATGTCCTGGGACGTCCTCACATTAGGCTTTATGTAATTTATATCCTTGAGGTTGCTGTCGAATTCCGGAGAAGGCAGGAAAAGACAGCCGACCGCAATCACGGCAATCGGGACCAGCACCCACGGATTCCTGTCCATAGGCAGGGAGTTGATGCGGTCGAAGACTGCGAATGCCTTTTCGGACTTGCGGTTCCTTTCCGGCGTGAAGAAATGCGGCAGGAAAATCAGGGCGAAGAGAGTGGTGCCTATCATCGCGAAAGATGCGAACATCCCGAAATCCCTGAGCAGTTCGCTGGAGGTGAAAAGCAGTCCGGCAAATGCCCCGATTGTGGTAAGACAACCCAGAATCACAGGTTCGGACTCGTCGGCGAGCACCTTCAGGGGATTGCTGACATATTTGTAGTGGGTGAGCACGTGGAGACAGTAGCTCAACGCGACCCCGAGGACTATCGCACCTATTCCCAAAGCCATCAGGGACATACTTCCCTTTATCCAGTACATCGTAGCCATTGCGCCTATGGTGCCGTAAGCCACCGGGGAGAGCAGAAGTATGAGTGAGGATTTGTTCTTGAAGAAAAAGGCTATTATCAGGCATATTATCAGCAGGGAAAGCCCTACTGTCATAACCAGGTCCGATTTGATGCGCCTGGAATTGTTGGCGCTCATAACCGGGGAGCCGTGCATATAGATGTCCACCTCCGGATGCTCCTCGGAATACGCCGCGACTGCGGCTTCTGCCATATCGGCAAACCTGGCAGCCGCATCGGAGTCCATATAATCGAATGCCGGAGAGAGGAAAGCAGTGACCACATTGCCGTCCTTGGAAACGAAATGCCCGTTGCGCAGGGAAAAACCGCTGCCGGATTCAGACAAATTCCTGAGCAACACCTTCCTCAGACCGACCGGGTCATAACTCACCATCATCGAGAGGTTTCCATCCTCATCAGCATCGATGACGGCTGAGTTCTCCTCCATTTCCCTGGAGATGCTCTCTGCCGTAACCAGACGGTCAAACTCCCTGTAGCAGGATGTATCCACGAAAGTAGGCAGCACCCCTGAGGCATAGTCCACCGCCGACATCAGCATATCGTCATCGATTTCATACAGCACCCCTGAAATGTACTTTCCCCCGTCCCTTGCCATCAGAGAATCCACAAATCCGTCGCAATAGGCACACAGACTTTCCACATCCATCAAGGCTTCCCCGCCCACATCGTCCACCGTGAACCCTTTGGGCACTATCTGCACGAATACCTTGTCCTTAACCTTGAGGTTGCCGAATACAGGCTGAAACTCCGCTATATCGCCCGTCTGGGGCAAGAGTTCGAGTATGTTTTCCTTGTACTCGAGTTTGAACCCGTAAAACGCGAACACGAAAGCGGAGGCCAGCATAAGTGTCCATCTCAGCCACTTATGCCTTCCCAGATAGATATAAAGTTTTATAAATAATCTGCTCATATCCGAATTAGAGTGTATGCAACCTGCAAAGTTAAGAAATATTTCGTAACTTGCGGAACTTTTTGCCGGACTTGACTAATGCAAA
>JBJEJT010000006.1:0-6279 GCA_051878255.1 Candidatus Cryptobacteroides sp.
CTCATAACCCCTGGCAGGAGAATCTCCGCTGCCTGCAAGAAGTCCCTCCCATCGGACTTCAATGGGCGAAAGGGAGGGACTGAGGTATGTCTGTAAAGTATACATATTTCTCAAATCTCAGGTTTGACAAATGCCGGACGGGAATCATTTATACTTCTCTGCATTCGTGTGGTTGAGTTCGGTGGTCTTTGCAGTGGTCACTGCAACATTCCTGAATCTGCAATGATACTGCAATTCGCCGGTATCTCCATCAACTATGTCGTACTCGATGCGGTAAGTGCCCACCGGAACCTGGTAATTCTGCTCCGTATTCTTTTCAAAGGCTGAACCGCTGGAAGCCACAACTTTCTCGTTTACGTCAATTATCCTGAATTCGGTGACATACAGACTTGCCGTGTTCTTGAAACTTATCACACCGTTGCGCTGGCGGTTAGGTACATTGATAGGGAAATTGATAGGTCCTTCGTGCAACAGGCATTCGATCTTTTCTGCCCCCTCGCATCCCCAGGTGGCGTGTCTCCATCGGCATCCGTAGTAAGGAGTCAGATTAAGTCTGAATGCGAAGGCTTCCTGCTTGTCGTCATCCTTGGTGTCCGGTACTCTCCAGCACCAGCTTGCCTCGCATTTCTGGTCAGTCCTGGCTATGGCAGGGACGGCTTTCTGGGTCTCATCTTCCCACTGTAGATTGTTGGTTATAAAGCTGTAGTCCACAGCACCATTTGTAGTGCTCATCTCGATGCTCTGGTCCGCGACAGTCCTTGAGGTACTGTTGCTCCAGGTAAACGACGAGCCGACAGTAAGAGATGCACCGATTTTTCCGTTCTGGTAGCCTCCCTGGGCATTGACATTGAGTTGGGCGGAGAAACCTACCGAGTAGGACGTGCTGCTCTGGGTGGAAGTAGGTTTCGGGGTTTCGAAAAATCTTACATTCTCGACAGGTGCAGGCGACAAACCTCTCGTGTACAACTGTGAGCTGAACCTTATTCTCTCACTATAGAACACGTGTGCATAAGTCCTGACAAGTCCGTGCCAATTCTTGTATATGCCGTAAAGAGGCGCATTGTGGGAGAGGACATACATCGTGATGAAATAATAGTCTCCGGCAACCGAAGCATCGTTGCAGTCCTGATAGACATACAGAGGTGTTATGGTGATATTCACGTCTATGGTGGAATGTCTGGTCACTTTGTCAGGAGTTGAACAGATGACCTGGCAAATCTGGTAGTTGTCGGCTCCTATCGAGAGGGTCTTTGTGATATGTTGGCTGAACTTGCTGTCTTCGATTCTCTTGGAAAGGTCACCGTCAAAAGCGGATGATCCGGACGAGGCATTTAAAGTAGGTCCCTCCATATTTTTATTCGCCCAATCCACAAAGGAAGCGAGCTTAGTGTTCAGGTATTCTGCACCTTTTTCTATTTCGACGCACATAATATCATAGTTTCCCTCTGCCAACTCTTTTTTGTCAGTGGTTTCCGTAGCATTTTCATCCTCTGCGACATTTACATCGGAAAGGAAGCCATCCAGCAAGAAAGGATTCTGGAGCTGATAACAATCATAATTGCGGATGGCGAGGAAAAGCAGGTCATTGTCGTCTTCATCCTCTATGAGATATACGGGACAGTCTATGCTCTTCCAGAATTTGCAATGGGTTATGTTGTCGGGGTAGAGTTCAACTATCATCCTGCCCTCTTCCCAAGCTTTTTTTATTTCATCCTTGTATGACTCAAGCATTGAAGACGTCACCACAAGCATATCCGCTTCCTCTGCAGAAGCGGCAGTTTTTGCAGAACGGCTCATAAGGACTTCCTGAAATGCCGCATCGTCTGACAAATAATATACGCTAGGAAGAAGTTCGGACTCAAGGTCATATTCTACCATATCAGTAGTATTGTTCCCGTGTACGGGTTCCGGTGTCACTTCTTTGTTGCAGGCTGCAAGCGCTATCGCGCCCACGATCACCAATGTTTTTGCAAATGTTTTCATAACAATGTTTATGAGTTTTCGGCAAAGTTAGGCATTTTCCGGACCAGACAGCGGTCCCTGACCGTTCCCGTACTCTGTTTTTCATCCAGACAAATAAAATTCTTCCATTGACCAGAAAAAAGGGATGTTCCGCTTCCGGAATCATCCCTTTTCGTGTTTTTCAAGAGGCTTCGGACTACCATTCGAGTATCTTCCTGAAATCGTATTTCTCAGGATCTTCGATGCCGAGAGCCTTCACTGCCTCGTAATCCTCCGGGGTTACGTAGTGAGCTATGTAGTTGTAGTAGTTCTGTGCTGTACCCGCATTGATGTCCACGACGCGAGGCGGAATCTTTCCGGTCTCAGGGTCCTGGAGGTCTGCAAGATACAGAGGAGACACATTGCCGTAGGCGTCCACATATACCATACATCCTGTCTTGCCCTCGCTGAAAAGCTGATATACACCCATCGCGAGTTCGGTGCAATAGGTCAGGTCATAAGCCACAGGGTCCTGGCAACGCACGTCGTAGCCGATTTCCACAGGACGGCTCTTCACTTTCAGACCGATTTTCTTGAACTCTTTCTCGAGCAGGTCGTTGAAAAGCACTGCCTTGGAAATTTTGCCGAGTTCAGGATGTCCGTGTTCGTCGTAGGAGAAATGAATGCCTGCATCCACGGCTTCCTGTGCCACGCCGGCGTTGTGGAAGAGACCTTCGGCTGCCACAATGGTACCGTAGTTGATGCCCATAAGCTTCCTCTTGAGGATTGCGGAAATGGACAGGCGGATAATCTTGTCGAGCGTCATCGGAGTCTTGTTGAACATCTCCGGGATGATGGTCATAGGGCAGTGGGTGGCTTCCCCGATGCCGAGTGCGAGGGAACCGCAGGTGCGTCCCATAGCGCTGATTACGAGCCAGTTGCCGGAAGTGCGTGCATCCTCGTAGATAGTCCTTGCAAGGTGTGCGCCCTCATTCTTTGCGGAATTGTATCCGAAAGTGGGTGCATTTGCAGGCAGAGGAAGGTCGTTGTCGATAGTCTTCGGGCAATGGATGTTGGCGATAGGATAGTTCTTGGCAGCGAGGAATTTGGAAATCCTGTTGGCAGTGGATGCCGTGTCGTCGCCTCCTATGGTTACCAGAAGCTTGATGTTGTTGTCCTTGAACAGGTCAAGGTTGAAATTCTCTTCAAAATCCTTGTCGGTCGGTTTGAAACGGCTCATCTCAAGGTAGGAACCGCCTCTGTTCCAGAAACGGTCTGCGATGAAGAAATCAAGATCCTCGGTGCGTGCATTCCTGCTGAACAGGCCTGAATAACCACCGTGCAAGCCGATTACTCTGTAACCTTTTGAAAGGAAAGTTTTTGCAACACTCATTGAAACTGAATTCATTCCCGGGGCAGGACCGCCGCCGCAAAGGATTATAACTGCGTCTTTCATCTTTATGGTATTAAGAAGTTAAAATTTCCATTAAAGCCGGAGCATCCGGTTCGCACCGCTTGGGGTGCGGCCGAAAAACCGGGCAAAATTACCCAAATTCATTGAAATTTCAACGCGATTTTTCAATTATTTCCCCATTAATGACTAAATTTGTAGGATTTATTCGCAAATGATTCTCCATAATGGAAAGGACAGAGGCACATAAAAGGATACTTGAACTGAGGGGCATCATCGATGAAGCCAACAGGAAGTACTATGTCGAGAACTCACCGGTTATGAGCGACCTCGATTTCGACTTCCTTATGAAAGAATTGGAGGCTCTCGAAAGGCAGTGGCAGGAATTCGATTCCCCGGACTCCCCCACCCACCGGGTCGGCAGCGACATCACGGTGCAGAAGGAGTTCGTGCAGTATCCCCACCGCTATCCTATGCTCTCGCTCGGCAACACCTACGACATCAGCGAGGTGGCTGAGTTTTCCGACAGGGCTTCCAGACTGATGGCAGGCAAGACTTTCACCTACAGTTGCGAACTCAAGTTCGACGGCACTGCCATCTGTCTGACCTACCGCAAGGGAAAACTCGTCCGTGCCCTCACGAGGGGAGACGGGCAAGTCGGGGATGACGTGACAGCCAACGTCAGGAGAATCAGCAATATACCTCAGGTGCTCAAAGGAGAGGGCTATCCTGGGGAATTTGAAATAAGGGGCGAAATTTATATGCCTTACGCCGCTTTCGACAGGCTCAATCTCGAAAGGGAGCGCGATGAAGAGCAGGTTTTTGCAAATCCGAGGAATGCGGCTTCCGGTTCATTGAAATTGCTGGACAGTTCAGAAGTGGCAAAACGGGGACTGGAATGTACGCTGTACCATATCCTGGGCGAGAACCTGCCTTTCAGCACCCATTCGGAAGCCCTCGATGCAGCCGCTTCCTGGGGGCTGCCGGTTTCGGAACACCGCCGCATCTGCCACGGCACGGGAGAAATCCAGGATTATATAACATATTGGGACTCAGAGCGCAGAAGCCTCCCTTTCGCCACCGATGGAATAGTCATCAAGGTCAATGAACTTGACTGTCAGAGAGAACTGGGCTACACATCCAAGTTCCCACGCTGGGCGGTGGCTTATAAATTCAAGGCTGAACAGGCACTCACTCAGGTGAAGTCCATCGATTACCAGGTGGGTAGGACAGGTGCCGTGACCCCGGTCGCCAATCTGGAGCCGGTATTGCTCTCCGGTACCATAGTTAAGCGTGCCACCCTCCACAACGAAGAGCAGATGCGTCTCCTGGACATACGTATCGGCGATTACGTCTATGTGGAAAAGGGCGGGGAGATTATCCCGAAAATCACTTCCGTCGAACTTTCCAGCAGGAATGCGGCTTTGGTGAGCCCTGAATTCCCGAGAGTTTGTCCCGACTGCGGATGCACCCTGGTAAAGGACGAAGACCAGGCAAAATGGTTCTGCCCCAATCAGGAGGGCTGTCCTACACAAATCAAGGGCCGTCTGGTGCATTTCGTCAGCCGCAAGGCAATGAACATACTCGCAGGCGATGCAACCGTGGAACAGCTGTACAACCTTTCGCTGGTAAAATCCCCGGCGGATTTCTACTTTCTCGACAAATCCTCGCTTCTGCGTCTGGACGGCTGGAAAGACAGGATGGCTGACAGGTTCCTCAAAAGCATAGATTCATCCCGCAACACCCCATTTGAGAACGTGCTGTTCGCATTGGGGATCAGATATGTGGGAGAGACCACTGCCAAGGTGCTTGCACGCCATTTCGGGGATGTGGATTCCATAGCCTCCGCAAGTCTTGAGGAATTGCGTGAAACGGCGGATGTGGGGGATGTGATTGCGGAAAGTGTATGGAACTTCTTCCGCAAACAGTCCAACATAGACGAGATAGCAAGGCTGAAAGAAGCTGGGATAAAGATGGAGGTGCAAAGACGGGAGGTTTCGGGCAACAGTCTTGCGGGTGCTTCCGTTGTCATAACCGGCACATATTCCATCTCCCGTGACAGGATGAAGCAGATCATTGAGGAAAATGGCGGTAAAGCCTCGTCCTCGATCAGTTCCAAGACCACCTATGTGCTTGCAGGGGAAAAGCCGGGGCCTGAAAAAATGAAAAAGGCGGCGGACCTCGGCGTCAGGGTGATTTCGGAACAGGATTTTATGGCTCTGCTCCGTGGAGGACAGGGCGTTCCGGAGGTCAGGACAGAAACGGCAGCGGAGGCACAGCCGCAGGAAAGCAATTACAGGATTGGAGAGCAGATGAGTCTCTTCGGAGATGACGAATGAATTATGAGCAGCAGGGTATCGGAATTTACGGCACAGGATTATCAGTTGATTTCCAGGGAGTTTGCAGAACTCAGGGAATCTGCGGTCAAGAGGTGTGCCAACCAGGAGGAAATAGATACGGTCCAGAAGGCTTTTGATTTTGCCAACGAGGCGCACAAGGGCGTAAGGAGGCGTTCCGGAGAGCCGTATGTCATCCATCCCATAGAGGTGGCGAAGATAGTGGTCAATGAAATAGGTCTCGGATGCAAGTCCATAGTCGCAGCCCTGCTCCACGACGTGGTTGAAGACACGGACTATACCGTCGAGGACATACGCAACCTTTTCGGAGACAAGATAGCCACCCTCGTGGACGGACTCACGAAAATCAAGACTGTTCTCGACAATGAGGACAAATCCAGAATCAAGAGCATCCAGGCTGAGAATTTCAAGCGGATCCTACTCACTCTCAACGATGACGTGCGCGTGGTCCTGATAAAGCTTGCAGACCGGCTCCACAACTGCCGCACCATAGAATATATGCCGGAGTACAAGAGGGACAAAATCCTGGGGGAGACAATGTTCATTTTCATCCCCCTCGCCCACCGTCTC
>JBJEJT010000007.1:0-1545 GCA_051878255.1 Candidatus Cryptobacteroides sp.
GAACCTGACGTACTTGATTCTTCCCACAGCCTCGGGAGCGGGCAGGTCGGCATCCTCTGCTTCCCACAATTCCACATCGGACCAATGCATCATATTCTCGGTAGTGTCCCAAGAGGTCATAGACTGGAGTTTCTCATTGATTATCAGAATCGCAAGCGAGTCTCCGGCCCTGGTGTCCTCAATGCGGGGTGCGGCATCCTGAACCACGGAAATCAAGGCTTCCTCCACCGTATCATCACCCTTGGGCACAAGACGTATGCCCGCAACCCTTTTCTCCGGCTCGGTATTCATTTTCCAGTTGAACCTGAGGCTGACAGTCCGGGGACGGGCTTTCCTGTCCAGATTCACTTCGTAGTCCTCGACGGAAATCCACGCCTTGTCCTTATCGACGACCTGGCCGTCAGACTCCACGACGACGTCGAAGTCGATGTTCGTCGTCACTTTGACATCAAAAAAGCGCTCGCTGTATCTGGCTGTATTCTTTATGCTCTTTTCGTTGAATTCAGGCACGATCATACGGTCGAAGCCCCACTGCTGGACCTTGATCGACCTGGCAGGCTGCCCCACTGGAGAAAAGCGGACCAGACCCTCCCTGACGGTGCTCACAAGCGACGAATCCACCCTGATGGTACAATCCGATGAGCCGTAACCGTTTGCGGGAGAAACGGAAAGCCACGGTTCGGAAGCCAATGCGACCCAATCCGAGGATGAGTTTATGTGAACCACCTCCTCGCCTCCGGATGCCGCAACTACCACCAGATCCTCACTGACGGAAAATACGGTCTCGAGTTCCGTCGTGCACGCAACGGCAGACAGACAAAAAAAGAAAATATATTTCAGATGCTTCATACTGTCAAAAATTTTATGGCCGGTGATCATCTCCGCATCAAAGTCCCCTGACGTCCTGGTCCTCATCGTAAATCAGCATTATGTACCCGGCATTGATATAAGCGCCAATTGCACTCAAATCTATGGATATGTTGGGATTGTCGGCTATCTCCAGAATCCTCAATCTCGTAGTGAAGGTGTCATCCACTTTCCTCAAATCATTGGACCCGATAAAGAAACGGGTGAGGCTCGGGCACTGGTACAGTCCCGTAGGCCAGGTTTTCAGGATACGGTTGCCGGCTTCATCCCTCTGGTGACGTAAATTGATGTAATCCAGGCGGTCACAGTTGAGGGGATTGTAAGGGAAGTTGGAGAAGCTGTTGTAACTTATGTCAAGACCGTAGAGATACGGGATGTTTGTAGGCAGGAAATCATCCGGCAGGCTGCTGAGTTTGTTGTAACTCAAGTCTATTATGGACAGATAGTGGCTCTTGGAACCTGTCATCGAACCGTCCGGAATGGACTTCATACCGTTTCCTGCCAACTGCAGGGTCGTAATGTGGGAGCCTTTCGCAAAAAGTACCCCCGGAAAAGTTTCCAGATTATTGTAATTGAGACAGAGGGTCGAGGCATTCACACCCCTGGCATCATCTCCGTTTTCAAATGAAGAAATGCGGTTGTATGAGAAATCCACGGATGCAATCGTATATTTCGACT
>JBJEJT010000008.1:0-1544 GCA_051878255.1 Candidatus Cryptobacteroides sp.
AGCCGCCTTGTCAAGGTCGTCCTGGGATTTGATTGCCTCGAGCTGGTCGTGCAACAGTTCGGTGCAGTCTGCGAGGGATTTGTAGGTAGGGTACACTGTGTTCTCAAGAAAATTCTCCGCAATGGCGCTGAGCAGTCCGTCCTTTTCGGAAACGCTGCCCGGGACATTGGTCTTCTCACAGGAAACAAGCAGGGCAGCCAGTGCCGCTGCGCTCAAAAGTGATTTCAAATTCATATCGTCAATGGTATTAATGTTCAAAGAATCCGGTGTAGCAGATGCCGATGTTGATGGCAGGCTCCGGATTGTAGCCGGAGGCAAGGAAGCGGTGTGAATACTCCGCTTTCACTATGATTTGCCTTATCGGCCTGAAATTGATGCCAAAAGCTATCCTCTGCCTGTCGGACCATCTGTAGTCCTGCACTCCCTCTGCCGGGATGTAGGAGTCATAGGCTTCGTAACGTCCGAAAATGAACAGGTTCATCTTGCGGAGTTTGTCTATGTATGAAAATATGTCAAGTCCAGCCTCCACACCTGCGGCGTATGCCATCCTCCCCACAAAACTATGCTCATAGGGGGAGAAAGTGGAATTGTCGGAATTTTTGTTGGATGTGCCGATTGCAGAGGCGTTTGTGAGATAGCCGAAGTCGGCGTTGCCCCTTGCGGTCACGTGTCTGCCGCGATATTCGAAATCCAGGGCAGCCACCATAGCCACTCCTTTTACCGTCTCAGCCGCATTCCCGTTTTTGTCCACAAGCCGGGGATATGCGTCATTGTTGGTGCCTCCGGCATAGCCGCTGAGACCTATGCGCAAGCCTCTCACACTGTAATTGTCTATGCGGAAAGCGGCTGCAGGAGAGTTGAAAACCGTGAACTCATAAGGGGATGCAGACCCTCCGTTAATCCAGTTGGAGGTGTTGAAAAGCCTGGAGTTGAGCCCCGGAAGCAACTGCAATTCATACCTCCAGTCCCGGGCCCGTCCCCAGAGGCTGATCCCGATCTGGTGCCAGGTGCAGGGCAGGATGGTGTTCTCGCCCTCCTGGCGGTAAACCGTGAAGAATCCGTCCGGCTCGTGCCGGTTGTTTGTCAGACCCACCGGGACGATGATCATACCTGCCCTGAGGTTTATGGCTGATTCTTTCCAGCTTTTCTGAATCCAGAACTGCTCGAGAAACACCTCCCCTCCACGTTCCACTTCCTGTTCAAGTTCCACAGCCTCGTCTCCCTCCACTTCTGTCGAAACCTCCACGCCGCCGTGCTCGAACTCGATCTCCGTCCCCATAGACCAGCCCTTTCCGAAGTTGTAGCCTATGCTGATGACTGCGTGGGGGATGTCAAGCCTGCCGTAGCCGGGAGAGGCTGCGTAACGGTCCGGGTACATATACCTATAGGGGCTGTCGCTGTGGAAATTGTAGGATGCCACTGCCTCTCCGTAACCTCCTATGGTAAGTTTGGGCTGTCTCGTCCGTCTCTCCGTCCCGGTGGTGTCGGCTGCATTTTCCGGCTCACTTGACTGCGCCGACACACCGAAACAGACTGAAATCAAA
>JBJEJT010000009.1:0-1539 GCA_051878255.1 Candidatus Cryptobacteroides sp.
CGCACTATAGGGAATGGGATTGTGCGGGTGTTGGTGCTGTTGGTACTTGAGTTCCAACTCAGGTTCGGAAGTATGAATTTGCGGCAGAGATAGCCTGTGACATTCAAGTCGTTCAGGTCTCTTGAAGGAAAATAGCCCTGCTTGTAAGGGTCGCGCATATTCACGATCAGAGGACTTCCGGAGGAAATCCTGGAACTATATTCGCCACCGTCAAATACGAACCAGGCATAGAACCTCGGCTCCCTGTGGTCATTGAGTTTTATGATTTCCGACCTGGAAAGTCCTGCGGACTTGAACCATTCCGACTCGGGCGCGAATGAGCTGTCATATTTCGGAAGTTTGCCGTTTTCGGTATAGAAATGTTCTATGGAATATAGGAATGGTGACACCCCGGAACGTCCTCCGGTAGAGGAACCGTTATAGGTGGTGATGCTGTGCGGAAGGGCTGTATTCTCCCAGTCCAGATACCAATTGGTCCAGGCATAGTAGGCTATTCCCCATATCGTCTCCTTGTTCCCGTCAGTTTCGGTGGTGGCACCGAGATAGCGCATAAGGCTGGTGTACTTCTTCAGTTCATCGGTCGCCCCCAGGATGTCCGGAAGAGGGATTGCCTCGGACGCACGGCGGGCTTCCGCCTGCTCCAGAGTGTAGAGGGACCTGCCGGATTTGGACAGGGCATAGCTTATGGCTTCCTCGCAGGCTTTCGATGCCCTTGTCCACTTGGATGCGTCATAAACCGGGCTTACCAGGTCGTAACCATAGCCCTCGGTCGTGTATTTCGTGTTTTTCCATTCCTTGTACTGCAGAGGGGCGCTTCCGTTCCAGAAAGGGGATGCGGCATAGAGCAGGCAGCGTGCTTTCAGGGCTTTTGCAGCCGAGGAAGTGGCACGTCCAATCTCTGAGGAATCTTCCATCACATCCGGAAGAACCGACGCAGCCTCGTCGAACCATTGGCAGATCACATCCACACAATAGTCGAAATGGGAACGTCCGGGAAAGTCCTCCTTTGAAGTGTTCGTGTCGTAATAATGGTCTATGATGGGAATGGGACCATAGGATTCGAGCAGGAAGAAATGATAGAAGCCCAGAAGGAATTTACATTCGGCTTTCCACCTCGCCATATCGTATTCGGTACTGTGCGCCGGAGTGTACTGGTCGAGGAGTTTCAGGAAAAGGTTGGTCCTGCCTATGTATTTGTAGCAGTAGTCCCACGGAATCCACTGGATTTCACTGGCATTCACCATTCCCCAGGCGTGCTTCTGGGAATTGACCGCCCAGGCTGACGGCAGGGCATACTCGTCGGCGGAATTGACGAAACTGCGCAGGAATTTCTGCTGGTACAATTCGGTCACGCCCTCGTAGCAAGTGTAGAGAAATGCCTCGGCACGTGTCTTGTCCTTCATCGTGTCCTCAATTTCCATAGTCTCGGGAGGGACGACTTCAAGAAAGTTGCATCCTCCCAGACAGAGAGAGAACAGGACCAGAATATATGATGATATCTTTTTCATTTCCATTAAAAGTTTAATTGTACACCGAAGT
>JBJEJT010000010.1:0-6242 GCA_051878255.1 Candidatus Cryptobacteroides sp.
GCGTTTTCGCACAGTGCCTCGATTGCAGAAAGCGGCGGCATCCTGTCGGGAGCCCCTATGCCCAGGCTGATGAGAGCCGATTCCCCTTTTGACTCACGCAGGGCTCTCACGGCTGAGAGTTCCTTATTTTTCCTTGAGAAGTAGTACTCTTTTACCACTTCCGTCCTTTTTGCAGGTTTAATCATTATTTCAAATTTTTAATTCTACTGACCAATAGCCACATAGACGCGGCGTGCAAAAATAGCAAGAAAAGACAGAAATACCTATTTTGGAACATTAAAAATTTACCGGGAAGGCCGGATGCCGTATTTCCGGAGGATCTTGAGCAGCGGCTTTTCTATTGATTCCGCCCAAAGCATATATCCATAATCATTGGGATGAGTGCCGTCCACGGAAGTCTCGTGGCTTTCGGAAGTGGCGTTGGTGGTGGTAATGAAATAGACATTCTTGTACTTCTTCACTGCCTCTTTCATCAGTTCTGCGGCTGTCTCCTGTTTCTCACGCTCGACCCTGTCTTTCTTCAGGCTGAAATTGCGCCCCTCCCGGTAAATCGTCTGCTGGAAGATGAGAGGGATGTCCGGATGGGCAGCCTGGATTCTCTCGATGAACGGGAACAGCCTCTTCCTTATGAGTTTGGCATCCGGATTCGAGAATGAATCGAAAATTATGGCATCCACATCAGCCGCACAGAGCACGTCCGCAAAATAAGGCTGCATCTTGCAGTTTCCGCTGCATCCCAGACTCAGAATCTGGAGACCGGTGTTGCGGGACAACTGCATAGGATAGCTCATCCCCGGCCTCGAAGTGCTGATTCCCTGGGTGAAACTTGAGCCGAAAATGGCAATCCTGTGGCTGAAAGGCGACTCCATCGCTGAAATCTCCGCTTCCGGGTCCACCCCTATCTGCACGGAATACACCTCGCTGTAAATCGGCAGATAGAGCATACACTCTTTCTCGCTGCTGTCCATATCTTTTATGAGCACTTTGTTATCCCCGCCGTGGGTGCCCTGTGGAGTGGCTCCGGATGCAGCCCAGAGCCATTTGCCGTCCTTTCTTATGTAGAGGTCATATCCACGGTAGGAAATCCCCATAGTGTTCACGGCGTTCCTCTCGTAACTGCCGAAGACTGTCTTGACGGAGAGCGACGAAGAATTGGTCTTGAAAAGCACTGCCATTCCCGCCGGACATCTCACCTGGATGTTCTCGCCGGTGGTAAAGCCCTTGAAACGCACCGTATCGACTCTGTGGTAGGGATTCGGAGTGTCAGGAAAGAGTTTCCCTATGAGATTCAGCTCCGAAGCCTCGACAAATCTGTACTCCCCGGAAGGAGCCTGGGCTGAAACGAGGATGCAGACAAGCATCGCCGCACAAAATACCAATGACTTTTTCATCTCGTATGTTTTTAAGGATTATTTATGTTCAACAACGGAGCATTTCTCCGATAGAAACAAAAATAATAAATTTATCATAACCGCCATTCCCATCCCCGGAGCGTTCAGGCATCGGAAACCTATATTGCGCAAATTTTTCCATATATACAGAAACTATTGCAAATCAAGCATTTACGTTCCAATCAAACGAAAATCGGACTATAACCGACCTATATTCCGCACCGGAACGGTAAAATTTACGGCGATTCCTGACTAATTTTACGAAAGCAATTCACAAGTCTATGAAACCCCTGTACAAATCACTTCTCGGCTTTTCCGCATTCATCCCTGCGTTAGCCTCCGCCCGCATCACAGACGGCAGACCGAACTTCCTCATTTGCGTCGCAGACGATGCGGCATACGATTTCTGGAGCATTATGGGATGCGGATGGGTGGACACCCCGAATTTCGACAAAGTGGCGTCGGAGGGCATACTCTACACCAACTGCTACACGGTCAATGCCAAATCAGCCCCATCCAGAGCCTGTCTCCTGACCGGCAGGAATTCCTGGCAACTTGAGGATGCAGCCAACCACATCTGCAACTTCCCCCAGGACCAGCCCGTCTTTCCGGAAGTCCTCGCTGAAGGAGGCTACCGCACAGGATACACCTGCAAGGGCTGGGGTCCCGGAAACCCGGGACAGAAAGACGGGAAACCGAGGGAACTGACAGGAAAGGCTTACAACAGCCGCAGCCGCAACAAAGCCACCGGAGGAATCAACCGCAATGACTACTCAGCCAACTTCGGCGATTTCCTCTCCGACGGGGAGGGTCCCTGGTGCTTCTGGTTCGGATGCAAGGAGCCGCACAGGAAGTACGAATACGGGACAGGGATTTCGAAAGGGGGCAAGAATCCGGATATGATAGCCGAAGTGCCGCCATTCTGGCCCGATTGTCCCGAAGTGCGCTGCGATATGCTCGACTACGCCCTCGAAGTGGAGCATTTCGATGAAGAAATCGGCAGGATGCTCGCTATGCTCGAGGAAAACGGACAGTTGGAAAATACGGTGGTCATAGTGACCTCGGACAATGGGATGCCGTTCCCGCGCTGCAAGGGAAACAATTACGAGCACTCCCACCACCTGCCCCTCGCGATAATGTGGAAAGGAGGAATAGCCTCGCCGGGAAGGGTGGAGAAAGGGTTTGTCAGTTTTACCGACTTGGCTCCGACCATCCTGGACCTGGCAGGATGCGACAGGCGCAGGATGGGGAAGATGTCAGGGAAAAGCCTCAGGGCGAACCTTACCGATGCCTCGGAAGGGACCGGAAGAGACTATGTCCTGCTCGGGAGGGAGAGGGACGACAACGGCAGACCTGCCGACCAGGGATACCCCATCAGAGGCATCAGGTCCGGGGAATGGCTGTACCTTATGAATATGAAGGACGGACTTCTGCCCGGAGGGGACCCGACCACAGGTTACAGGGACGTGGACAGTTCCCCGACGAAGACGGCTATACTCGAACTCGCCCGCAGCGGTGCCGACAGCCTGTATTGGCAGAAGTCACTCGGTCCGCGCCCCGCATACGAACTCTACGACATTGTCTCGGACCCGTACTGTATGCACAATCTGGCAGAGGAAAAGGAGTACGGGAAAGTCCGGGAACGGCTGGAACGGAAACTGAAAAGGGAACTGAGGAAAGAAAAAGACCCGAGGATGGGACCGGACGGGGACATATTCGACAGATACCCCTATGACAAGCCCGAAAAGGCTGGAGTCTGGGAGGCAGTGAATGAGGGGCGCATTGAAAAACCCTGGCTCGAATCCTCCTGGGTCATCCCGTCCGATTATGAACAGTTCCGGGAATATGAACAGCCGTTCTGCCTCGAAGCGCACCGGGGACTGAGCAACAGATACCCCGAGAACACCATCCTGGCTTTCCGCAAGGCAGCCGAGAACGCCTCCCGTTACGGGGGTATGGAAACCGATGTGCAGATGACCTCCGACGGAGTGCTGGTCTGTATGCACGACAAGACCATTGACCGGACCACCGACGGGACCGGGGCGGTTTCCGACTACACTTTCGAGCAATTGCAGCAATTCTGGATTGACGGAGGCTACGGCTGGGACGGACAATACTCCCGCCAGTTGAAAGTCCCCCTCTTCAAGGACTATCTGGACATCTGTATGGAAGCCGGGCTGAAGCCCTATGTCGAACTGAAACTGCTCACGGAGGACGGGATACGCAAGACGGTGGCATTGCTGGAATCCTACGGCTGGAGTGACGGCTATGTGCTGACCTCGACAAACCTGGAATATCTCAGGACGGCATCCGAGGTCAGCGATATGCCTTTGGAATATATGAAAAAGGTCTTTACGGAAGAGGACATCGACGGCTGCCGGGGACTGAAGAACATAGTCATCCGTCCGTCCGCATCCTATCTGACCGAATCCATAGTGAAATACTGCCGGAAACACGGACTGGAACTCGAATGTTACGTGATTCCCGTAGGGGACAAGGTGCTGGTTTCAAGGCTCAGGGGCTGGGGCGTCCTGGGCGGCACCTGCAACGATTTCGAGGGTCTGGGATTGCCGGACGAGACCGGAGGACGATAATCCCGGGCTTGATTTTCCTGCCCGGAATCTATATTCAACGCGATATGGGAACGCCGGAAGAAAAAGAGGATTGGCAAGCAAGATATGCCACAGAAGCGTCTCCAAGGCGGTTTTCAAAAATCCGACCCCTATGGAAACCATCTATATCCCGTCTATGTTCCGGACGCCAGGTGTTTTTTGAAACTGTTTTCCCTTATAAATTCGCAGGGTAAGCAGCAGACGACAAGTTGCTTCAAACCACAGTCTCGCAAGAGACACGGACACACAACCGCTGAAATGCGGAAGAACTAATGACCTGAATATGAAAACCGAAAAATTTCAGAAAATTTTTCTGTCTGCGGCAACAGTAGCATTCCTGTTCCTGGGATTGGGCACGGCACGCGCCCAGCAGACAGACAACGGCAAGACTTCAGCCGTCACGGGAACTGTCCTTGACGAAAACGGGGAGCCTATGGCAGGGGCTTATGTCCTTGTAAGCGGCAGCACGAACGGCACCGTTACCGATGCCTCCGGCAAATTCTCCATCGATGCCAGGACAGGCGACATCCTCGAAATCCAATTCCTCGGTTACGGCACGGTACGGAAAGAAGTCGGCAAGGGGAATATGAGGATCACCCTTGTCCCCGACAAGACGCTCTACCTTGAGGAAGCGGTCACAATCGCCTACGGTTCCGTGCAGAAGCAGGACCTCACCGGCTCCGTCACCAACGTGAAGATGTCGGACATCCAGAATTCTCCGGTGCTTTCGGTGGACCAGGCACTGCAGGGACGCATCGCAGGTGCCGACATAATGTCCACCACGGGCGAGCCGGGAGCCACCACGACCATCCGAATCAGAGGTACGAGGTCCATCACTGCCTCCAACGAGCCTCTCATAGTCGTGGACGGAGTAATGGATGCCGTGGCAGACCTCAACGACATCAATTCCTCCGACATCGAGTCCGTCACCGTGCTCAAGGACGCCTCTTCGACTGCAATCTACGGTTCCAGGGGTTCCAACGGTGTCATCCTCGTAACCACCAAGAAAGGCGACACCGGCAGCAGCAAGCCGAAGATCACTTTCAAGGCAGAAGCCGGTTTCAGCCAGCTTCCGTCAAAACTGCAGTTGATGGATGCCTCACAGTACGCCCAATACCGCAACGACCTCGCCCTGTTCACGAGCCTCTACGGCGACATCACGGAGGGGATGCCCCTGACCGAATACCCGTACAAGAATCCTCTCGCCCTGGGCAAAGGAACCGACTGGATTGAGGAGATCACCTGCACCGCACCGGTCCAGAACTACAACCTGTCCCTCAGCGGAGGTGCGAAGAAGACCTCCTGGTACGCATCTTTCGGCTACAGCGACACGGGGGGAATCATCAAGAACAGCGGACTGAGGCGGTACACCGGACGCATCAACCTCGACCACCAGCTGTTCAAATGGATGAAAATCGGTTATCAGGGTTCCTACGCCTACCGAGACCAGGACAGGAACCTCGCGGCAATAGGTGGCACCAGCACTCGCAATTCCGCGATTTACCTCAGCCCGCTGCTCAAGACGACGGACTATGTGAATCCGGACTATGAGGATGCGACGAATTTCAATCCGCCGACAGCCACGATAGCCCAGAACACCTACAACACACGCAGGGCTTCCAACACCCAGTCCGTATATGTGGAGTTCGAGCCTGTCAAGAACTTCAAAATCAGGAGCCAGAACACCTATTACAGCAACCAGGCGCATACGTTCAGGTACTACCCATCCACCCTCCCTGCCAAGAACCAGGGCGAGGGCGGAGATGCCTACAGGGCAGAAACAGACGCGATGACCCTGTCCTCAGAGAACACCCTGAACTGGAAGTACTCCGGGAAAGGACATAGCCTCGACCTGCTCGCAGGCTACACTGCCTACAGGTACATATCCAACAGCCTTTCCATAAGCGGTTCCGGCTATATGGACGATGCCGTGAAATGGAACAACCTGGCAGGAGTCATCGACAAGAACACCCTCTCCCCGTCCAGCGGACGCACCGAGGTGACGAAGATGTCCGTCCTCGCCAGGGTGGACTACAATTACGGGAAACGCTACTACCTCACGCTCACCGGCAGGTATGACGGAGCCTCCAACTTCGCTGCCAACAACAAATGGGGTTTCTTCCCGTCCGCCGCATTCAAATGGAACATCAAGAATGAGAAATTCCTCAAGAGAGTGGACTGGATCGACGACCTCTCCCTCAGGCTGAGTGCGGGACGGACGGGCAACGACGCCGTTTCA
>JBJEJT010000011.1:0-1536 GCA_051878255.1 Candidatus Cryptobacteroides sp.
AACATTTCCTCCAAGTTGCCTCCCGACAAGGTGGAAAGGATCACATCCGGAGAGTTCAAGCAGGCAAGCAAAGCCGTTTCCCGCAATGTGTCCAAGGTAAGAATAGACTCATCACTGACTGAACGGAAACTGAACTTCAGCACGGAACTTGACATCAGGGGCGAAAGGGTTTCGGATGCTTTGGACAAGGTAGTAAGGTATGTGGACGATGCGCTGATGCTTTCGGTCCCGTCGGTGAGGATTATCACGGGAAAAGGTACGGGGGCATTGAGGGAGGAGGTACAGAAACTGCTCAGGACCACTCCGGGCGTTGCTTCGGTGAAGGATGAGCACGTGCAGTTCGGAGGGGCTGGAGTGACGGTCGTTACTTTTGAATGATATGAATGTCAGGCAGATGACGGGAAAAGCGGGGGAAGATGCCGCCTGCCGTATGCTGTAGGAGAGGGGGATGATGATTGTTGCCCGGAACTATCGCAGCGGACATTACGAGCTTGACATAGTCGCGCTGGATGAGGATGGACTGCATATCGTTGAGGTCAGGACAAGGCTGGATGTTTCGATAGCCCCGTCCTCCACCGTGGACCGTCTCAAGCAGGCAAGGGTGGTTGCGGCAGCGAAAAGATTTGTTGCGGAGAATGTGGATTTTGCCGGATATGAGGTCTGTTTTGATGTTGTCGGCGTGACTATTGCAGGTGAGGATATGGTTTTGGAATATATTCCGAAAGCCTATATACCCATATATTTATAGAGATTCAGGTTTCGCGGATGCAAAACTTGGGTATGGAGACTAACCATCACGAACTACAAATTGATAATGCTATGAACAAGTCCAATGCTTATTGCGTGATAATGGCAGGCGGTGCCGGGTTGAGGCTGTGGCCTGTCAGCAGGACAGCCTGTCCGAAGCAGTTCCTGGACATTTTCGGTCTGGAGCACAAGACACTTCTCAGGCACACTTACGAGCGCTTTTCGGATTTCATCGCACCGGAAAATATCGTGGTTGTGACATCGTCCAGGTTCGAGGACCTGGTAAAGGAACAGATTCCGGAGCTGCTTCCACAGAATCTGCTTCTGGAGCCTTATACCAGAAACACTGCCCCCTGCATAACCTGGGCGACCTACACCATACTCAAACGCAATCCGGATGCAAATATTATCTTTTCTCCTTCGGACAATTACATCAAGGACCAGGAGTCTTTCCGGGATATGATAGGCAAGTCCCTGGATTTTGTCGAGGGAACTGACGTGCTGGTCACTCTGGGGGTAATCCCAAACCGACCGGACCCGAATTTCGGATATATCCAGGTGGTGGGTGGCAGCAACAGTTATGCTGCGGGAACCCCTGTGAAAGTGAAGACTTTCACTGAAAAGCCGGACAGGAATCTTGCAAAGGTTTTTGTGGACAGCGGGGAGTTTCTCTGGAATTCCGGTATGTTTGCTGCGCACGCCTCTGCACTCAAGGATGAACTTGAGACATACAATCCGGAGGTGACGGCCCTGTTCCGGGGATGGCAGAAATCGATAGGTACGCCTACT
>JBJEJT010000012.1:0-6230 GCA_051878255.1 Candidatus Cryptobacteroides sp.
AGAACTGACGGACAGTATGATTGAGCAGATCGTGATGTGCAATGACGACACGCCCCTGAATGGCACGGATGCCAGGTTCTTTACCGAGACAATGCTGAACCGGCACAAATTCCAGTTCTATATGTCATTGAGGATAGGAAAAGTAAATATGCTCAGTTCATATCATCTTATGCTTGAGCATATGTACCGGCGCATTGACGATTTATGCAGAGAACAGGGCTATGTCTATGACGGAGACCCCGAGTCGGAGTACGTCACCATAGATGAAGACGGGACACTGAAGACGGAAGGTTAGTCTATATGTTGTCCCGCTTCCGGATTCTGATCTCCTTTGCAGAGTCTCCAATTCCGTTTTCCTGCCTATGATTTCGCACATATCTTATAAGTTTATTTGGCGCAAGAGTACAGAAATTCCATTATTTCGCAAAATAAAGCCACAAGATATAAGCGGATAAAAACTTCCGCATACCACCATTGCAATATGCGGAAGAATCTGAAATTATTGTTTACCAGCCTCGATTCTCGGTCATAACTATTCTGTGACAAACGTACAAGTCCCTGCCCCGGTAACGCTTACTGAAGACGGTTTCCAGCTCCACAGATAGGAACCATAGTTCTCCTCAGTCACAACCGTACCGTTCACCGAGCCTCCGACACCGCATTCCGACAAGGTCAAGGTGACTGCCGGAGTCTCATTCCACGCAATCACTGAAAACAGGACTGCAGCCCTCAAAGGCGAGACAATTGCCCCGAGACTCTTGTCTTTTGTCATCGTGATGGTCTTGGCGGCTGCTCCGCAGTCAATCTTGCCAATCACTCCTCCGGCAAAGGAGTCTCCAGTTTCACCTGGTTTGATGAATGAGACGGAGCCGTAGTTCGCATTGCCGGACAGTGTGGTACTGCTCTTGGTAATCCCGAGGATTCCACCTACTGCTGCCTGTTTGTGGGTTGTGGTTAAACTGATTCCTCCCCTGTTCACATTGCTTTCGAGGGCTGCATCGTCAGCATCTGTCAAGGCTACGATTCCGCCTGCAGCGTGGGACGGTGATGAGGAATTGATGTTCATAATTACATCCCCTTTGTTTTCATTGCCTGTCAGTTTGCAGGCTCCGCCCAGCCAGGCTGCAATCCCGGCGACTCCTCCCTGCCAGCCCAACTGGACTTCTTCCGAAGGGTTGAGAGTTATCGCGGCATTGTTGGTACAGTTTGCAACTGAGGATGTATTGTTGAGATAGCCCGCAATGCCGGCAACTGAATTTACTGCATAAAGGTCTGAACTGACTGCACCGTTGTTGACGCAATCCTTCAAAGCCACTCCTGCCGAGTTCTTCGAGAAGCCGAGCACACCTGCCGTGTAGATTTGGAAAGTGCTTGCCGCAGACAGGGCGTTGGAATATGAAATTTTGCCGTTGTTGGTGCAGGCGGTTATCTCGTGAGGATATGATGAGCCATCCCTTACGAACCCGACAATTCCGGAAAGATAACTTTGGGCTATCGGAGCCACAGCGACCGTGATGTCGGCATTGTTGGCACAATTCTCAATTCTGATGAGTTTGCTGTAATTGTGGATGTCACCCACTATGCCTCCCACTGAACACAGGTATGCACTTGCACTCAAAGTCGTCGCATTTGTACATTCTGTAATGCTTGCAGTATTCGCAGATGACCCGGTCTGTATATAGGCAGCGATGCCTCCGAAATGGGAGTCATTCGTATAAGATTCACTGATTTCAACAACGCCTTTGGAGATGCAGTTGCTGATGTTTCCGCCCTGCATAATTCCGACGATTCCACCTGTTCCCTGCACTCTGTCATTGGCTATGACTATCTTCCCGGAGAAGGTGCTTCCGGAAATCGTGGTTCCATCTGCCAGGGTTTCGTGCATACGGCCGGCTATACCGCCCACAAAGTGGTTTGCCGTGCTTGTCGCAGCCTCAAAAGATATCGTTCCTGCATACTCACAGGCATTGATTATGCCGTTGGACCTGACACATCCCGCTATACCGCCAAGGCGCATCCCGGGATCAGTTCCAGCGTGTTTAACGGACACGAAACTTTTCACATTGGAGACGGTGCCGAGACATTCAGCAACAAGGCCCTGGTATGCTGCTGAAGTACCGGTGTATTCCAAAGCAGATGTTCCGTCATAATTCTCGCCGTCCGCCGAGCCGAACACAATGTTCTGCATCACAGCACCCTCGTCCAGAATTGAAACGAAACCGCAACGGATGTTGTCTGTCGAGATGTTCAGCCCCTTGATTCTGTGACCGCGGCCATCGAATGTACACCTCAGTTCAAATGGAGTCCAGGCCTGCCCTTCAAGGTCAATGTCGGCTGCGATGGCAACAGTTTCATCAGCACTATAATATTCAGCCGAAGCAGCAAATGCCCTGAGCTCATCTGCAGTTCTGATATTTTTGTAATGCACTGATTTTGTTGCTGTTGAATAATTGATTGGGGCGAGCTGATTTCTGCTTATTGTCAATTCATTGGTGGTAGAGTAAGTAGTTGTCTTGTCCTCATCCGCAAAAACAAGTGAGAAACCTCCGGTAAATGTCCCGGGCAAAACAGCCAGACAATAGTCACCAGCTGCAAAAGTTCCGGCAACAGGTTTCAACACCACCTCGGAAGCCGTTCCGGTACTTGGGACGCCATCTATTGCAGCTGAAGTCTCGCCGGCAATTTTCACTTCTCCTACAGCTTTGAGAGTTACTGAAGCGGTGCCATCGGGAACTGCCACCTTGATGAGCGAAACAGCATTACTGAATTCAAATTTCGCATCTGATTTTGTTGCAGCTGCAAGTGCAATCAGTGCATTATCGGCAGCCTGTCCATCAGAAACAATCTGTTCAGCCGGAAGATTAAAATAAACTACCCCATTATCACCAGGCATCACATTGCTGGCAGCCGAGTATGGAGCTACAGCATAAAAGTCAGATGCTTCAGAATCCACCCTCCCGGAAAAAGTGGCGGAAGTTCCATCATCCGACACTGAATCAGCTGTAAACTCACGCATAGTTTTGCCATCGTAAACTGCTATTTTGTCTGTCATTTGCCAAGTGACAGAATAACCTGACAGAACAGCCCTGGTCTGGTCCAAGGTCGCAGTAAAAACCATCTCTTTCAACTCGCCAGACCCGGCAGCATCTTCAGGCATTCCTGCGTTTTCAATGTTTTCCTTCTGACATCCTGCCAAAAGAACAGTAACAGTTGCTAAACAAAATATTGTCTTTTTCATAGTCTTGCGATTTTACATTGTAAACTCTGAATTCTCGGCATCTCCCCAAGTCTCAAAACTTTCTCTTTTGTTGCCGGTTGCGCTTAATGGATCTGAACCGCATATTCCCGTCTTGATCAAAACAGATGTAACGGAACACTCAGGAGCGTCATACACCTTTTTAATGTTTTTCATAATCATTGATTTTTATGTTATTAGGATTAGACAATATCATTCATTCACATATTTGCAAGTCCCTGCCCCGGTAACGCTTACTGAAGACGGTTTCCAGCTCCACAGATAGGAACCATAGTTCTCCTCAGTCACAACCGTACCGTTCACCGAGCCTCCGACACCGCATTCCGACAAGGTCAAGGTGACTGCCGGAGTCTCATTCCACGCAATCACTGAAAACAGGACTGCAGCCCTCAAAGGCGAGACAATTGCCCCGAGACTCTTGTCTTTTGTCATCGTGATGGTCTTGGCGGCTGCTCCGCAGTCAATCTTGCCAATCACTCCTCCGGCAAAGGAGTCTCCAGTTTCACCTGGTTTGATGAATGAGACGGAGCCGTAGTTCGCATTGCCGGACAGTGTGGTACTGCTCTTGGTAATCCCGAGGATTCCACCTACTGCTGCCTGTTTGTGGGTTGTGGTTAAACTGATTCCTCCCCTGTTCACATTGCTTTCGAGGGCTGCATCGTCAGCATCTGTCAAGGCTACGATTCCGCCTGCAGCGTGGGACGGTGATGAGGAATTGATGTTCATAATTACATCCCCTTTGTTTTCATTGCCTGTCAGTTTGCAGGCTCCGCCCAGCCAGGCTGCAATCCCGGCGACTCCTCCCTGCCAGCCCAACTGGACTTCTTCCGAAGGGTTGAGAGTTATCGCGGCATTGTTGGTACAGTTTGCAACTGAGGATGTATTGTTGAGATAGCCCGCAATGCCGGCAACTGAATTTACTGCATAAAGGTCTGAACTGACTGCACCGTTGTTGACGCAATCCTTCAAAGCCACTCCTGCCGAGTTCTTCGAGAAGCCGAGCACACCTGCCGTGTAGATTTGGAAAGTGCTTGCCGCAGACAGGGCGTTGGAATATGAAATTTTGCCGTTGTTGGTGCAGGCGGTTATCTCGTGAGGATATGATGAGCCATCCCTTACGAACCCGACAATTCCGGAAAGATAACTTTGGGCTATCGGAGCCACAGCGACCGTGATGTCGGCATTGTTGGCACAATTCTCAATTCTGATGAGTTTGCTGTAATTGTGGATGTCACCCACTATGCCTCCCACTGAACACAGGTATGCACTTGCACTCAAAGTCGTCGCATTTGTACATTCTGTAATGCTTGCAGTATTCGCAGATGACCCGGTCTGTATATAGGCAGCGATGCCTCCGAAATGGGAGTCATTCGTATAAGATTCACTGATTTCAACAACGCCTTTGGAGATGCAGTTGCTGATGTTTCCGCCCTGCATAATTCCGACGATTCCACCTGTTCCCTGCACTCTGTCATTGGCTATGACTATCTTCCCGGAGAAGGTGCTTCCGGAAATCGTGGTTCCATCTGCCAGGGTTTCGTGCATACGGCCGGCTATACCGCCCACAAAGTGGTTTGCCGTGCTTGTCGCAGCCTCAAAAGATATCGTTCCTGCATACTCACAGGCATTGATTATGCCGTTGGACCTGACACATCCCGCTATACCGCCAAGGCGCATCCCGGGATCAGTTCCAGCGTGTTTAACGGACACGAAACTTTTCACATTGGAGACGGTGCCGAGACATTCAGCAACAAGGCCCTGGTATGCTGCTGAAGTACCGGTGTATTCCAAAGCAGATGTTCCGTCATAATTCTCGCCGTCCGCCGAGCCGAACACAATGTTCTGCATCACAGCACCCTCGTCCAGAATTGAAACGAAACCGCAACGGATGTTGTCTGTCGAGATGTTCAGCCCCTTGATTCTGTGACCGCGGCCATCGAATGTACACCTCAGTTCAAAAGGAGTCCAGTCCTGCCCTTCAAGGTCAATGTCGGCTGACAGCCCCACAACATCTCCGGCATTGTATGAAGCTGAATTTGCAGCAAAGGCACGAAGCCCTTCGGCAGTTCCGATAAAATTGCGTATCCAGGAAATCCCGGCGGAAACAGAGGTGATATCTGTCTGTGATGTTCGGGAGAACTCCACAGAAGTGTCCACACTGACAGACTCGGACTGGTACTCATCTTCAAAGGTGAGTTCATATCCCTGAGGCAACTGCGCAGGAAGCACACAGATGTTGTAGTTCCCGGCCTTGAATGCGCCTGACTCCGGTTCAAGTGTGATGGCAGTTACATCTGCTCCCTCAGGCATTTTTCCGGGCGCTATGGTGCAGGAACCTGCGATCGCAACATCCCCTTTGGCAGCAAGGGTAACCTTCCTCGCGCCGTCCGGAACAGCCACAGTGACGATGGAAGAAATGTTCCTGAATTGGAAATGTCCCACCTTGTCAGCTTTAGCAACAGCTGAAAGTGCATTCAGGTCAAAAGTCAAACCGGTGCTGACTTTCTGGGACGAAGGGAAAGCAATGGAAAATTTTCCATCCGCAGGCTGTCCGTCACCGCCAAGGGAATACGGGAATATTGCATAATAAGTATCACTGTCCTCCTTGACACAGCCTGTGAAGTATGCGATTCCTCCATCTATGGAACTGACCTTAAAGGTGTTTTTGAACGTTCCGTCATAAACTGCAATGCTGTCGGTGGACGCAAAACGTATGCTCTGCCCCACCATAGACACCTTGGTCAAATCCGCAACAGCCGCCGTAAACTGGACCTTCTTCATTCCTTCCGGTATTATCTCTGCCTCAGGCTCATCCGGGACATATGGTTTGATGTCGGGTGCGCAGGAAGCGAGTCCGGCCACCACTGCAATAAGAAATGTATATGTTCTTTTCATCGTCAATACTCATTAGTTGTTATGTTTCAGCGAAATATGGTCGAGACGCACAGGCTGCCAATCAGTAGCGGACACAGCC
>JBJEJT010000013.1:0-6225 GCA_051878255.1 Candidatus Cryptobacteroides sp.
ATCATCACTACGACCAGACCGGTGATCTGAAGTGAACTGCCCAATATCTCCAGGGCTTCGTGCAAAAGTTCCATAGACTTATTCGAGATAACCTGTTATAAACAAATTGATTACCGGACGCAGGGGAGAGTTCGTGGTAAGTTTGACCGTCACGAGAGTCTCGCCTTTCGGCATCATTGAACTGTCCACGTGAACCCTCACGGAGCCGTCCTCCCCGCTGCGGACCGGTTCTATCCTGCCGTGGGAGTATCGTAGTGCATCAGTCTCACATCTGTACACACAGAAGCATTCCTCCCCCTCATTGGTGAAACTGAATTCCGCGTGGATGGTTTCCCCGGCTTTCATCTTTCCAAAGGAGAAAGTGCTTGTCTTGAATACCGGGCGTGGACCACGGGATTTCTGCTCGTCGGTAAGCGAACTGAAATTGTCTGTGGTAAAGGCAGTTATCCTCAATTTCCCGGCTTTTGCGCCATCGGGGAGCCCCCCGAGTTCGAAAGAACTGCGCCCGTCCACCACAGGAGTCGCATAATAACTGTTCCCGCCCCATCTGCTCCGTGAACTGCTGATTGTATAGGTCACAGACACTTCTGCCCCTGGCTCGATGACGCTCTCTTCCGTCCTTATCTCCAGCCCGTCGCTTAGGTCGGCGAACCTGACCCTGACCGGGGATGTGCCGAGATTCGCCATCTTGAACTCTCCGCTGCGGGACTCTCCCTGGAGAATGTTCCCGCATTTGACATCCAGGCTTCTGAACCCGAGGTCTCCGAAACGGTGGGAATAGATTTCTGCAAGGGACAGCGGTCTGGAATGGCAGACTCCCCGGAGTTTGAGTATCACGGGCTTCTTGCTGCAGGAGAGATAGACCGTCAGGTTCTTGTCGAAAGGCACGGGAGCTTCGTTGTTGCTGTAAGTGGCTGAAATCCTGGCTTGTTCTCCCGGTTTAACAGGTTCCTTCGTCCACACCACGTCGGTGCAGCCGCAGGAAGACACCACATTGTAGATGGCAACGGGCTTGTCGGAGTTGTTGGAAAGCGTGAAAGTGCAGTTCACGGGTCCGCTTCCGAGAATCAGGTCCCCGAAATCGTGTACGTCCCTGTCCATTTCCACTCCCGGGGCAAGTTTCACCTGGGCCACGGCTTCCCGTATGCCCGGAAGCAATGCTGCCACCGCAGTCAATATGATATAAAGTATCTTTTTCATCTCTCAATCTTGAAAGGAGCACAAAGATAATTCAAATCATCGACAAATATGGAACAAAATTTTGTTTCAATCCAAACTCTTGCTAAATTTGTGAGCCTTTGCCGCAGGTGTGGCTGAGGACTGTATGAAAACAATATCATTAAACAATAAGAATTATGGCTCACAAAATTTCACAGGACTGTGTCGCTTGCGGCACCTGTATTTCCGAATGCCCTGTAGGCGCTATCGCTGAAGGTGACATCTACACTATCGACCCTAATGCCTGCATTGATTGCGGCACTTGCGCAGACGTTTGCCCTCAGGGAGCGATTTCAGCAGAATAATCTGACTATCAGACAATTCGATGCCGACGGAGATTTCCGTCGGTTTTTTTGTCTTTCTATTCTTTTGATTGGCAATTTGTTCTATTTTTGCAACTGCCCGGGATAGCCGACCAGGTATCTGAAACCACATAATTTCTTGACCAAATGAACAAATTGTATCCAGGTCTGATTCTTTTGACACTGACGCTATCAACTTTCTGCACACATTCAGTCTTCGCAGAGGGAGAAATGCCCGCTGACGTCTCCCTGGAAACCCTGGACTACATCGTGGCACACGCAGACCGCTACGAGAAACTCCGTCTGGCAAAGATAGACAGTTGCAAAACCATAATAGCCCAAAGCGGGGAAGAGGCCAGGTCCGCACTGTACAACCAACTTTTCAGCCTCTACTACGGCTACCAGTCGGACTCCGCGATAGTCTGCGCCCACAAAGGGATAGAATATGCCCGGAGATGCGGCAATCTCCACGACGAACTCAGCGCACTCATCAACCTGGCAACCCTCTACCAGGTCACGGGCTGCTACTTCGACTCGAAACGCCTGCTCGACAACCTGGACTACAGCCAACTGGACCACAACCAGCTCTACAACGCCTATTCCTGCTATGCCAACATCTATGACGCCCTCGAGCAGATAGCCTGCGATGCCGTACTGAAAGAGGAATACACCCGGACCTACAACTCATACAGGGATTCGGTCCTGACCATAGACCCTGACAACGTCTTCTTTGAAGCCGGAATCCTCGTGGACAACGGCAGGCTCATCGAAGCCCTCGGCATAATGAAGCCATTCTGCGACGGCTTGAACGTGAATGACCCTCTTGTCGGAGCTGCAGCCTATGTGGTTTCGGGAATATACGGAAAGATGGGCAAGACCTCCCTGGAAAAGGAATACCTCATCAAATCCTGCCATTCGGACCTGATTCATTCCAACAGGGAGTACATCTCCCTCACCCGTCTTGCCGAACTCCTTTATCAGGAGGGGGACATAGTCCGTGCCTACAACTATCTGAACCGTTCCATAGAGGATGCGAGCTATTGCAAGGCGAGACAGAGGATGGACGAGGCAGCACCTATGCTCTCAATCGTGAACACGTCCTACAAGACGATGAATGCCAGGTGGATGAAGGTGCTCGTGTCCATAATGCTGGTGCTCCTGGTTATGGCTGCCGCCCTGCTCGTGCTCATCCATTTCCTCCGCAAGCAAAGGGCGCGTCTTGCAAAGGCGAACAATGAACTGACTGCCTCCCAGAGCCTGCTCAAGTCCGCAAACGTCCAGATTCGGGAATCCTCCAACATCAAGAACACCTACATCACCCACCTTATGCTCGAGTGCATAGCGAGGATAGAAAGCCTGGAATCCTACCGCAAGATCCTCCGGAAGATGGCTCTCGCATCCGACCTTGATTCCCTGAGGAAAGAGTTGAAATCCAATGATTTCTCGGAGGCGGAATGGAAGTCTTTCTACCGCACTTTCGACACCACCTTCCTCTCCCTCTTCCCGACTTTCGTGGAGGACTTCAACAGCCTGTTCCCGGAAGAGCACAGAGTTGCGCCTCCGGCTGGCAAGCCTCTCACTCCGGAGCTGCGCATCTACGCCCTCATACGCCTTGGCATAGACTCCACGGAAAAAATCGCCTCGCTGTTGAGGTATTCCCGGGCAACCATCTACGCCTACCGTTCCCGCACCCATCTCAAGGCCCTGAATCCGGAGGCATTTGAGGACGAAGTCCGTAAAATAGCCTCTATTTAGACTGACCACATTTGTATTTATCGGGATTGTCTGTATTGTTAAAGCATTGATAATCAGTTTTGATTCTTTGTAATACATCTGTATTTTGTTTGTATCATATTGATTGCTTCTCAGGTAAAGTCTAAATTTGCTATACAAAAGTGTTTTCCACACGGTTGATAACAAATGGAAACTAACCTACCAATGTATATGCAACACAAAACATTTTCAATCTTCAGATTGGCTTTGGTGTTGGCTCTCACCCTCACGGGGGGGGGTAGCTCCTATGCGGCTTATGCCCAATCCAAGCCCATATCTGTAAGCGGTACTGTCACAGACAGCGAAAAGGTTCCACTCATCGGAGTGGGCATTATGGTCCAGGGAACCACCATCGGTGCTTCGACGGACATCGACGGTCACTTCTATATCGACGTACCTTCCAAGGAGTCGGTGCTGGAAGTCTCCTATCTCGGTTTCAAGACCCAGGAAATCAGGGTCGGTTCTGAAATCAACTTCAAAATCGTTCTTCTCGAAGACAGTTCGGAACTTGATGGAGTCGTCGTGACAGGTTACGGACACCAGAAGAGGCTTTCGGTCATCGGTTCAGTCGAGACCATCGACCCGGGTGAACTCCAGACCGGTTCCACCCGTTCCCTCAGCAACAACCTCGCAGGTCAGCTTGCCGGTGTCATTGCATTCAAGCCATCCGGAGAGCCGGGTTACGACAACTCCAACTTCTGGATCAGGGGTATAGCCTCGTTCAGCGGCAACACCTCCCCTCTGGTTCTTGTGGACGGAGTGGAGAGAAGCCTCAACGACATCGACCCTGCCGAAATAGAATCATTCTCAGTCCTCAAGGACGCATCTGCAAGTGCTATGTACGGTGTGAGGGGTGCCAACGGTGTCATCCTCATCAACACCAAGAGAGGTTCGGTGGCTCCGCCATCGGTGGATTTCCGCATCGAGCAGTCCGTCCAGACCCCGACCAAGCTTCCGGAGTTCATCGGGGCAGCGGAATATATGGACCTGCTCAACTATCTGCAGCCGGACCCTTACAAAAAGCCTTTTACCCAGGACCAGATTCTCAAGACCTATTACGGATATGACTCGGACCTGTATCCGGACACGAACTGGCTGGACGTGATTACCAACGACTGCGCCTTTTCCACAAGGGCAAACCTCACGGTCAGCGGTGGTTCCGAGATTCTCAGGTACTCCCTCACCGCTTCCTACTACCACGAGGACGGTATAATGGCAAGGGACAACACACTGGAATACGACACCTCCACCAAGCTCAACCGCTACAACATCAGGGCAAACGTAGATTTGGACATCACCAAGACCACCACCCTGCGCGTGAGCATCGGAGGCTATATGCAGCAACTCCGCAAATCCTGCAGCAGCACGGATGAACTTTTCCGTATGGCATTCGAGACCCCTCCTTTCGTCCATCCTGCAATCTACTCCGACGGAACCATCCCTATCGCTTCCAAGTATAGGGCGAACCCGTGGGCTATGAGTACCCAGAACGGCTATTACAGGAGCACCAACAGCAAGCTCGAGTCCCTTTTCTCCCTTGAACAGAACCTCAAGATGATAACCCCGGGTCTCAAGATGAAGCTCACTTTCGCATTCGACACATTCAACTCCAACTCCCTCACAAGAAGCAAGACCCCCGACTACTATTCGGTTGCAAAGACAAGGGACGACGAGGGAAACCTGGTGCACAGCATCATCTCCTACGGTCAGGAGTTCCTCGGACACTCATCAGGGGGCGAATACGGCAACAACAGCACCTATTTCGAGGCAAATCTCACCTACACCCAGAGTTTCGGGAACCACGACGTGGATGCCCTCCTGCTCTACAACCAGCGCAGTTACGACTGGGGAGACATCCAGCCGAAGAGGACCCAGGGTATAGCCGGACGTCTTTCCTACACTTATGACAGACGCTATGTGGGAGAGTTCAACTTCGGTTTCAACGGTTCCGAGAACTTCGCAAAGGGGCACAGATTCGGTTTCTTCCCGTCCATAGCGCTCGGATGGCTGCTTTCGGAAGAGCACTTTATGGAGCCTTACAAGCAGCAGCTTTCCAAGTTCAAGATCAGGGCTTCGATAGGTTCGGTCGGAAATGACGACATAGGAGGAAGCCGCCGCTTCGCCTACCTTACCACCATCCACACGGGAGCCAACGGCTATAACTTCGGCTACGACGGAGGCACCTACTTCTCCGGAGTGGAAGAGGGCGAGGTCGGGGTGGAGGACCTTACCTGGGAACGCTCCCTCAAAGCCAACGTGGGATTGGAGATGGGGCTGTTCAACGCTTTCGACCTCCAGTTCGACATCTTCAAGGAAAGGAGAAGCAACATCTTTATGCAGAGGAACACCATCCCTACGCAGACCGGTTTCCTCTCCACTCCTTATGCAAACTACGGAAAGGTGGACAACCAGGGTGTCGAACTCCAGATGAGTTACACCAAACGCTTCGCCAACGACTTCTTTATGTCCCTGCGAGGCACCTTCACCTATGCTAAGAACAAGATCATCGAAATCGACGAGCCGGAGACAATCAAGAAAGACTATCCTTACCGTTCCATCACCGGCCGTTCCATCGGTACCCTCTGGGGTCTCACCGCCGAGGGACTTTACACTTCGGACGATTTCGACGAATCCGGCAACCTCAAGCCAGGTCTTCCTGTCCCGGCTCTCGGCAATACTCCGAGACCTGGTGACATCAAGTACAAGGATATGAACGGGGACGGCAAGATCACAGACGTGGACGAGGGCTATATCGGTGGCACATCAACCCCCCTCTCCACCCGGCCCGTGCATTGGGCCTCCTGCCGTTTCGTAGATACTCTCACAAGCGCGTATCTTGGAAAAAGCAAACATGCGGTTCAACACCTCGTCGGGACAAACAAGAGTAAGGTTGTCATCGGGATACATAACACGACAATCTTCATTGACAAAT
>JBJEJT010000014.1:0-6217 GCA_051878255.1 Candidatus Cryptobacteroides sp.
AAGCCTTGGAAAGGGTCTATGTAGGTGTTGAGGAGCTTGCGCACCGCACGGTATTCGAGTATGTCTCCCACCACCTCATTCTTGTCGAGCAGTTTCACGAGGGTGTCTTCGTCTGTGGGGTATTCGTAGCGGACCCCGTTCTTCGCCTTGATCTTCGGGTCCAGCTTCAGTTTCTCAAAAAGCAGTACTCCTATCTGTTTGGGCGAAAGGATGTTCAGCTGCGGGTCTCCGGCTTCCCTGCGCACCTTGTCCTGGATGGCTACGAGTTCGGCGGAAAGACTGTCGGCATAGCGTCTGAGCTGCACCATATCCACACGCACCCCCTCTGTCTCCATCCTCGCAAGCACCCTCAGCAGCGGCTCTTCCATCTTGTCATAGAGCCCGTCCAGCAACTTTTCCTTAACCGTCCGGTACACTTCCTTTCCGAGGGCGAGATAGACTGCAGCCTCCCTGGACTTGTCTGTGGTCTCAGCCGGGCTGTCGAAGAGCGACATTTCTGTGGCGACCTCCTTTTTCTCCTCCATACTTACGCCGAGCACCGTCATCGCAAGCACGTCCGCCTGATGGCTCTTTTCCGGGTTGATGATATAGTCCATCAGTTCTATGTCCAGAAGTTTCCCCTCCATCCCGAAACCTTCCGAGTTGAGCTGCTTCCATATTTCCTTGAGCGAATATCCGACCTTGGCTATGGAGGAGTCGGAGAGGACGGATGCGAAATCGGATGCACTGCCGGTGGCCGTGACTATTCCTGTCCCGTTTTCTGCGGCAAGGAAATACACGCCTGTCCCGGATACGATGGAGCATATCCCGCTTCCGGACGCGCAGCTGCATAGTCCGGCAGGGCTGATCTTGCCGAAACTGAAGTCCTTGTGCTCTGCGCCGTATCCGGCAGGGGCGTCCCCGAGATAGCGTTTGAGGGACTTGAACTCGTACTCATCGAAAAGGCGGAATGCGTCCGTTCCATATTGGCTGCTCACTGCCATCGCCCCGGTGGGGTAGTCCGCAAGGTCTATGTCGGTTTTGATGGTTACGAGGAAACGGCTCATCTGGATATGGTCCCGGGCTGCCTCGAACAGTTCCCTCTGCTTGGGTTTGAGACTTTCGAGGTTGGCGTATATCCCGTCCACCGAGCCGTATTCGCCGAGCAGTTTCTTCGCCCCGACTTCCCCCACTCCCTTGACTCCAGGCACGTTGTCTGACGCATCGCCGCAGATGGTCAGGAAATCTATCACTTTCTCAGGACTGTCCACACCGTATTTTTCGCAGACTTTCTCCCTGTCGAAAAGTTCGCTGTCGGAGCCCGCCTTGCCCGGCTTGAGTTGCACCACATTGTCCGTCACGAGTTGTCCGTAGTCCTTGTCAGGGGTTACCATAAAGACTTTGAATCCCTCTGCCTCAGCCTTTTTTGCCATTGAGCCGATGACGTCGTCAGCTTCGAATCCCGGTATCATCAGCACCGGAATGTCCAAAGCCCGGCAAATTTCGCAGAGAGGGTCCAGGGCATCGATTATGGCTTGGGGAGTGGCTGCCCTGGTGCCCTTGTAGTCAGGATAGGCTTCGTGGCGGAAAGTGCCTCCGGGAGGGTCGAACGATACTCCGAGATGGGTGGGATGCTCCTTTTCTATGAGTTCCAGCACATATTTGGTGAAGCCGTAGAGTATCGAGGTGTCCACTCCTTTGGAGTTGATCATAGGGTGCCCGTTCAAAGCGTAGTACATTTTGAACACAAGTGCGTGTCCGTCAATGAGGTATAGTGTCTTTTCCATTTTCATCCGTTTTTGGCGGCCCTGAGCGACGGAGCCAAAGTTACAAGCCAGCCTATGAGGGCGACGCTCCCGCAGACCAGGGCGACGTCAGTCCATTGCAGTATTACCGGATAGGCAGTCACAAGAAATCCTCCCGGCATCTTCACTATCCCGAAATACTCCTGCGCCAGCACCACTGCGATGCCTATGACTGCCCCTATGCCCATCCCGACAAGCGTTATGAGCCAGCCCTCCAGACGGAAAATCCTGCGTATCAGGGCGTTGTCGGCTCCCATAGACTTGAGGGTAAAAATGTCTCCCTGTTTTTCGATGGTTAGCATAGTCAGATTGCCATAGATGTTGAGGGAAATCACGATTACCATAAAGATGAGGATGAGGTAGATCGCAGCCTTTTCATATTTCATCATCTTGTACAGAGACTCGTTCTGCATATACCTGTCTTTCACGACGAAATCAGGTCCGAGTTCTTCGCTGATTCTTTTGCGGATGGCTGCTGCGCCGTCCTCCGAGCCGGGAGCGAGGCGTATTTCCACTCCGGACACCTCGTCCCTGAGTTCGAGCAGTTCCCTGATTGTCTCTATGGGCACCAGCACAAGTTCCGCATCCACTTCGCTGTTGATGTTGAATATCCCTGACAACCACACCTTTACGCTTTCGAGCGAGGCGGCAGGATTTATTGTTGAGAATTTGCGGGTGCGGGAGGGGTACCATATCTCCACGGGGGTCACGAAAGCCGGATTAGCCTCCAGGTGGTGTGCGAGTGCGGTTCCCATCACTGCCAGGGGAACGCTCCCGCGATGCAGCCTGTAATCCCCGCGTACTATGTGGGACCCGATGTCGGTTTCCTCTTCGTAGATTTCGTCCACGCCGCGGACACGGGCTGTGGACTGCCGTTTCCCATAGGAGATGAAGACGGTTTCCTCGAGTATGCAGCAGATGCTTTCAATCTCAGGGTTGTCGTAGAGTTCATCGTAGATCCCGCCCTCGGGTACGAAGTATTTGCCTGCGGCAGGGGTTATCAGCAGGTCAGGCTCTATTGAACTCATAGAGGATGTGACTATGCTGTCGAAACCGTTATAGACTGAGAGGACTATGATCAACGCGGCTGTGCCCACTGCCATTCCGCAGGCACTGATTGCAGAGATGATGTTGATTACATTCTGCGATTTCCTGGCAAAGAGGTAACGCCACGCTATTTTCAGCCCGATTCCCATCTGCCTGCGCTATTTCCTGAGCAGTTCGTCGATGTGCTCCACGTAGTCGAGGCTGGAGTCGAGGTAGAAGATGATTTCCGGAACTATGCGCAGCTGTTTGCCCATAGCCCTGCCAAGTTCGCCCCTGAAGGCTCTGGTGTTTTCTTTCAGTTTGCCCATCACTGCGTCCGCCTTCGCGGAGGGGAAGATGCTGACGTAAATCTTGGCTACCGAGAGGTCGGAACTTATTTTCACTCCACTGACGCTTACAAGCGCTCCGTCGAATGTGGACATTCCCTTGCTTCGGATTATTTCTGCCATCTCCCTCTGGATTTCCCTTGCCACTTTCAGCTGTCGGGTGCTTTCCGCTGTATTGTTTTCCATATTTCCGTTCTGTTTTTACGTCATCCCCGACCTGATCGGGGAGCCGTTCCTGATTAAAGACAACATTCCCCGCAAACATACTAATTTTTTGCGGGGAAATGAAATTTGAGTGGCAGTAAATTCCGTCTTTCGCATCATTCCCGGCAGGACCGGGAATCTGGATTGCGCCGGCAGGTGTAACCGAGAGTTTCAAGGAGTGGAATATGCCTGGAGTCCAGGGAGTGCAGCAAACGCAGGTAATTCTTCCCGCTGCCCCATTGCACCTCGCTCAAAGCCAGCATCCGCGGCAGCAACATATATTCCAGATGTTCCTCCGTCTGAATGAACTCAGTCCAAAGATTGCCCTGCACACCGAGAATCTTCCCGTATTCACTTTCCCCCAACCCGTCCAGCGGGTCATAGGAATAACACTTTTCCAAAGGAATGTAGTGTCCGATTCCCTCCGGCTCTTTCTTAGGGTCAGGACCCTGGCAGTAGTCCAGGTAACAATGGGATGTCGGTGTCATAATGACATCGAAGCCCCGTTTTGCCGCCTTGATGCCCCCTTCAGTTCCTCTCCAGGACATTATCGTGGCTCCCGGCTGGATGTCCCCCTCCAGGATTTCATCCCATCCGATGATTTTCTTGCCCATAGCGGAGAGCATCTCCTGCACCCTGCTCGTCACATAGTTCTGGAGATAGTGCTCCGCACTCCATTCCCCGCTGTCTTCCAGCCCAAGTTCCTCCATCCTTTTCCGGCAAGAGGGGCAATCGTGCCATCTCTGTTTCGGACATTCATCCCCACCTATGTGCACATATTCCCCGGGAAACAGTTCCACGACTTCCCTGAACACGTCTTCTAGAAACCTGAAAGACGATTCCTTGCCCACACAGAGTATGTCCGGAGCGATGTCCCATACTGTGAAAACCTCGTAAGGTCCCCCGGTGCATCCAAGTTCCGGATAGGCTGCAAGGGCAGAAACCATATGGGCAGGCAGGTCAATCTCCGGTATGATCTCTATGCCTCGCTCAGCCGCATAACTGACGATGTCCCGTATTTCTTCCTGAGAGTAGTAACCCCCGTAGCGGATCCCGTCATTGTGACTCGCGTCCCACCCGACCATAGTCCCGTTTCTCCAGGCTCCGACTTCCGTAAGACGGGGCCAGCTTTTGATTTCCAGCCTCCATCCGTGGTCGTCTGTCAGGTGCCAGTGGAAACGGTTGAGTTTGTACAGCGCCATAACGTCGAGTATCTTGCGGATTTCGTCAGTCTTCCAGAAATGCCGGGAACAGTCAAGTTCCAGACCCCTGTACGCAAAACGGGGAGAGTCGCAGATGCTCACGCAGGGCAGCCTCCACTCCTGTCTTCCCACCAATCCTCCAGCGAGGAAGCCGGGCGGAAGCATCTGCGCAAGTGTGATTGCCGCGTAGAGTGTGCCCGAGTGGGATGAGGTCCGGACAGTGATTCCATCCGGACGCACATCCAGAGCGTAGGCTTCGGACCCCAGGGAGGGGTCGTGCCGGAATATGATTTTACCTTTGCCTGATTTGCCTTTGCAGGCTTCGTCAATCTTTTTTGCAAGTTCTTCGACGATTAGAATCTCTTCGGGGGAAAGCCCGTGGTGGCTAACCTTTGCACCGAATGAATCGAATGTCCCCCTTGCGTCAATTACCTGCGCCGGGTAGGGGATTACGGAAAGCAGTTTCCCGTTCACTGACTTTATGCAGGACGCTTCTTCTTCTGAATAAGGGGTTCCGTCCTGACGCAGTATATCGTGGAACCAGAGTTCCGGTTCCGGTTCCGGGCAAGGATTGTGCATAGTCTCCCAGGGGAAGATTGTATTGGTCTTGCCGGAAACAAGTCCCCAGTTGATGGCTCCCACATTTTCCCTCTTCAACACAGGCATTATGCTCTGGAATGTGCTGCCCTCGGTCCTTGCCATATATTCAGTGCAGACCAAAGGCTTCCCATAACGTTTGAGAGTGTCAATCATTGCCGAATGGCTCTCCAGAGGCTCATAGGTGTGGTAAGTGACAATGTCCGAGTTCCGGATCTGCCAGACGTTCATTTCCCCGAGCCGGCTGTTCCACACTCCTGCGGTGAGAGGCTGGCTCGGAGCGACTTTTCTCGCCCACCTGAACACATTCTTCAGAAGAGGGAAACTCCGTTCCCAATAGCGGTCCGGGTCCTGTCCTCCCCCGGGTTCGTTGTAAAGGTCCCAGGCGAAAATCCTGTCGTCATCCTTGAAACTGGAGATTACGTCTGTGACATAAGCCTCCAGCTGAATGGACAGGGCCGTCGTGTCTGCCGCATACTCACATCCGCTTCCGCAGTCCCCGTACCATAAGGCCCCCGGATCCTTCACCCATCCCGAATTGTGTCTGCCTTTGACGGGTTCAGGTTGGGGGCCGAGTTCATAATGTTCATTCCAGCAGTCGTCGAAGAATACGAACATTGTCGAGATCCCGTGGGAGTCGGAGATAGACAGATAGCGGTCCATTCTCTGCTTGAACCCCTCGCTGTCCTGTTCCCAAAGCTTATGGTGCAGGAACACCCTCATACAGTTGAATCCCAACTCTTCCGCCCAACCAAGTTCCCGGTCTATGGTTTCAGGGTCGAATGTATCCTCCTGCCACATCTCCAACTGGTTAATTGCATTGGAGGGTATGAAATCGCAACCGGACACCCAGCCTTTTTCCTGCTGCCATCGTGCCGCTTTCTCCGCTGACCATACTTCAGATTCCCTGTTCTGACAAGCAGCCGTCAAAATGGCGGCTGCTAAAGTTGTCAGAATGAGTTTTGTAATATTCAAGTTCCTCATTTACTTATTGTCAGTGTTTTCGTATTTGCATTATACTCAACTAAGAAGATGCCCGGTGTAAATGGCAGGTTTA
>JBJEJT010000015.1:0-1524 GCA_051878255.1 Candidatus Cryptobacteroides sp.
CATTGGAATAGGTGGAACCCAGATTCCTGTCCAAAAGCACTATGTCAGTACCCGGATAAGCCACGTCCCCAGGCTCGTCACCCTCGACATACTTCATAATCATATACGACCATATTATATTGTAGTCCTCGTCATAGAGAGCCACGGTAGCCCAACGTCCGTTCTGCGACTGGTCGTATGCATATACTGTGATTGTCCAGTCATTTGAAACCGTGTTCACAGGCATTTCCTCATAAGTTGCGACATTATTAGGAAGATATATAAGCTTCCTGGTGGACATCTCGCTTGAACCGGAATACAGGCCATAGTACTTAGGCTGCTTGACTTTTGAGAAATCTCCCCTTGCCTTTACGTCAATCTTAATCTCCGTGTCACCGGAGCCATTGGCTTTCTGCTCAATGAAATAGGTGTTCTGAGGACCGTATGCCCAGGCATCCAGAAGGTCTCGGGTCTCTTCCGGTTCATACCACTCGCAGTTTACCGTTGAACGGCTGATATTGTCCAGTTTTATAACTGACAATTTGCTCTCTTCCAATTTGCCTCCATTGATTTTGGCAGGAATGGTGACAGTCTTGCTTCCGTCTGTCATTGAAACCGTGAGAATACACTCTTTGCCTGCGAGGTCGCAAGGGAGGGCTGTGAAATACACTTCCTGGGTCTGGGAGAATGGAACCGGAGTCCGGTATTTTACCCCAACTCTGTCGGAAGTCGCTGAACTTGAGAGTTTTCCATCCTCCACGTTCACTTTCACCGCACCTGAGAGTTTCTCACCTGCACAAGTCAGGGAGGCGCCGGCAAGTTGCATAGATGAGTATTCGCTTGTGGAAAGAACCAGTTTGACAAAAGCCGTCTTCTGGGTCAGATGGAATGTGACATCCTCAGTCTGTTCCGCCTTCAACAGAATCTTGTCATAAGCCACTGCATATTTTCCGATGTGGATACTCGAATTGCTACCCCTCTGCTCCTGGAATTCCGGGATTGTTGCCGAAATCACCCCTTCGGAATAGGAGAGGGTTGCCGCAGGGTAAAGTATGACGATATTTTCATCTTCGGAAACAGATACAGGGTTGTTCGTCTGGAACACGCCGCTGGTCTTGCCCGAACTTCCGGACCACAACTGTGCCTGTTCCCCGACCAGATTGCCGATGACCGTCGGATTACCCTCCGGATCATTGTCGCCCGGCGCCACGTTTGCAGACCAAATGGAAATGGCATCCCCTTCCTGCCAAAGAAGAGGGTAAATCTGCCCATCCTTTTCCCCTATTGCTATTTTGGTGTCAATTACCGTGCTTCCGGAGAACACAAGTCTCTTTCCTTCCTGTCCGTTCTGTTCAACAAAATTCTCTTTCGTACAGGAAACCGATGTGGCAACAACTGCTGCTACCAACATCAAACTGCCATATATCTTGTTCATATTCATTCATTTTACTGTTTACCATATATTCTCGCTGAGGGTTCCTGGATCGTTTTCAGTACTCCAGCCCTCAGGGTTTCCCTCAGGCGACCAAATCTTGTACGCAGTAC
>JBJEJT010000016.1:0-1519 GCA_051878255.1 Candidatus Cryptobacteroides sp.
TTCTTCACCTGGTTGATGATTTCAGTCCACTCCTTGTAGTAGTTTGCCTTGATTGCATCGGTGATTGCCCAATAGTCGGCACCGGAACCATAATAATCCTTGCCCTGACCCCAATCTTCGCGTTTGGCGTAACAGCCGATGGACGGCATATCCTGCCAAACCAACATTCCGAGACGGTCGCAGTCGTAGAACCACCTCGAAGGCTCCACTTTGATGTGCTTGCGTATCATATTGAAGCCCAACTCCTTCGTCTTTTCTATATCGAAAGCCATAGCCTCGGCGGTCGGGGCCGTGTAGAGCCCGTCGGGCCACCAGCCCTGGTCCAGAGGTCCGAACTGGAAGAGAATCTCATCGTTCAGGGCGAGACGCTTCACTCCTGCCTCGTCTCTCTTTTCCGAGATCCTGCGCATTGCAGTATAGCCCTGGACGCTGTCGATGACTTTCCCGTCACGAAGCAGGGATATCTTGAGCCCGTAGAGATATGGGCTGTCCACGCTCCAGAGTTTCGGGTCCGCAATCCTCGCCACCGCCTCACTGCCCGCAGGAACCTGGGACCTGGCGACTGCGAAAATGCTCCAACCCGGCTTCTCGGGATCGTAGCCGATTCTCGGACGGAGAACCTCGACCGAGATTTCATCCCCATCGACGGCATCCACACAGTCGGCGGTGACGGCTATTTCTCCGCTTGAGATGTCCGTGCGCACATTGTAGTCGGCGATATATCCTGCCTCGGGCACATTCTCCATCCACACGGTCTGCCAGATCCCGGTCACCGGGGTGTACCATATTCCATTCGGATTCCCGACTTGCTTGCCCCGTGGTATGGACCAGGCAGGGTCGTCCGTAGGGTCGAAGACCCTGACCGCAAGTTCCGCAGGACCGTTCCGGAGATAATCGGTCACATCCACCGTGAATGAAGTGAATCCCCCGGTGTGGCTGGCTGCCAGTTCTCCGTCGAGATAAACCTCGGCTGACCAGTCCACTGCGTCGAAGTGCAGGAGGGTCCGCTGCCAGGACCGGGGCTTTTCGATTCTGGTCCTGTACCAGAGCACCTCGCCCTTGCCCACGCTGCGGCCCACGCCAGAAAGAGAAGACTCCACACAGAACGGCACGAGGATCTTTCCGTCAGCCTCGCCAATCATCGGCAGGCTTTCCGGTGCAATCGCATAGTCCCAGAGACCATTGAGGTTCTTCCAATCCTTGCGGACCATCTGGGGACGTGGATATTCGGGACGGGCATTGTCCGGATTGACTTCGGCAGCCCAGGGTGTGCTGATCTTGTCTCCCACAGGAGCCCAATCATACACGGCGGGAGCACTGCACGATGCCAGCGCAACCGCCAAGATAGACCAAAATTTTTTCATTATGCCTTAGTTAGTGTTTTCGGACGGTAAAGTTAGCATTTCTTTTCCAAATTCAGTCAGTTCTGATAATTTCGAGCAAGTGGAAAACCAACCATTTTTCAAAACCGCAAGGTTTTGTTGCGGTTTTGATGAAAATCGCAAGATTTCCTTACTTG
>JBJEJT010000017.1:0-1516 GCA_051878255.1 Candidatus Cryptobacteroides sp.
GATTTGAAAGCGATTTTCAGTCTGTACTTGCTGTCGTCAAAATCACTGTTCTTGCTCCAGTCGAGGGTCTCCACAAAGTGACCCTGACGAATCAGAATCTGCTGCAACGCATAATTCTGAAGCAATGCTCCATAGTTGTTCTGGAGAGGCTGTGTCAGTATTCCTATCTTCATTTCAACCTTATTTCCATTTTATAGTCCGTCCAGCCATTATCTTTGTTCCTGAACCTTATGGAAACGGGTTCAGATGCTTCCGGCAAGGGCTGTTTCATATCAGTACCGAAGTCTTTTATGCAGGCCTTGCCTTTCAACACTCTCTTTACAAACAGTTTACAGGAATGGATGAATGTTTTCCAGCGCTGTTTCGGAGACGGACGGAGACAGCAATCAATCAGATTTCCCAAGCTGTGGCAACTGTCCACACGGGAAAAGAAAAACTCCCTTTTCGGATGAGGCGGAAAAGAAACACTCCAAGCCGGATTATGGCGGAGGGCAGATTCCAAAGTGGTCTCCCTATGAGTGGCACGGCTCCAGTCGATGGCATCCAAGGCTTTGTCCGTATTCAACATCACCAGTCCGGTACCCTTGTCATCGAACACATCAGGCATCTCGGATTCCACGCCCCAGAAGTCTGCAATAGTGATATCGCTGTGGCTCCTTCCGCATTTTGCCTTGCAGTCGTGACAGGATGGACGTAGAATCATATCCCGGATGAAAGCACGCATAAAGTGATTCTGCCGATAGTGGCTGGTCAGAGAAACGGTTTCATCATCCCTATTGTAAGCCATTGTGAAATTGAAACGTTTCCAACCACGGCTCTTGTTCCTGAACTGGGTGTCCCTGATTGCCCTGCGTCCGTTTGCCACAATTTCATCAAGATAAAGCCCCCAGACTTTCGGACTCGGTGTCCCGTGGCAGATGATATCGAAGGTCAGCAGATTGTCGTATGGTTTGCGGAGAAAATGGTTCAGCCCGGCTACCTGGCAGGGTGTACCCGAAAATAGAACTTTCCTGCCCTGCCGGAGGAAGCGCATTGCATCAGCGTATGCCGTTCCCGTCCGTGCCTGCACATATTTGCTGCCCAGGAAAGCCTCAACCCCGTCCATAGTCTCGGCATAGTCAATCACCACCTGCCAATGCTCATCAAAACGGGCTCCGAATACCACGCCCCCCTCAGAAACAGTTTTTGATGCCAGCAGATGGAAAATGCCACCAGAGGACGAGCGCAGTCGCACCGGCTCATCATCGTTGATGGCTGCAAGGAATCTAAGTGGTGTCCTTTCTTCGGATGGATGCAACTCGTGACAAACCTTTTCACAGAGTCCGCAGTCTATGCAAGAGCCCCTCTCCACCTCAGGATAGAGAAAGCCCTCCACGTCCGGATACATCGTGATGCACTGCCTGGGACATACGGCAACGCAAGCCCCACAACCGCAACAAGTCCTCTTATCTGCAATAGTTATCATTTCCTGATCCTCAGCCGGATGCAAAGATACTAATTAGAGCCCGAAAATTCA
>JBJEJT010000018.1:0-6144 GCA_051878255.1 Candidatus Cryptobacteroides sp.
CAAACCAAGAAACTGTCTGTTACCACCGACAATACTGAGGGTGCTGTCACATACTCAATTGACAAGACTGAAATTGCCACCGTGGCTGAGGACGGGACCGTCACGCCTGTTGCAGAGGGCGAGGCTACCGTTACCGTCAAGGTTGCCGCTGCGGGTATGTACTCTGAGGCTGAGGCCACTGCAAAGATTACGGTCACTGCGGCAAGCACTCCTGTCACTGGACCAAGGTATGTCAAGGTTGCTTCTGCACAGGAGGATTGGTCCGGCAAGTATCTGATTGTATTTGGGACCAATGCGCACGCAACACTTGCAGAAGGTAGCAAAGACCTTAATCCAACCGCTGAGGTTACGATTGCCGATGATTCAATTACTTCTGACGAAACTGTAGATGCAGCTGCGCTTACAATTTCCAAGAATGGCGATAAATACATTATGGCATTTGCTGATGGAAAGTATTTCGCTATGCAGCATAATGGGTGTCTGCTCTCCACAGAGCCGTTTGATCTTGATTTTGGATATACGGAAAGTGGTATTGAGATATCTGGATATGTTTCTGCAAAATCTGCAACGTATATCCTCTACGCAAATGGCACTTATTACAGGTGCTATGTAAATAAAACGGGCACGTCAGGATACTCCCTGCCAACTCTGTATAAATACGAAGAATAATCACATAACCGGGAAAGGCACAGCATTCTTCTTGTTGTCGTTTCGGCACAAGGTTTATAAATTCTTTAACATTCTTTAACACACCGCTGGACCTTCCCGGTTTTTTATTCAAAGGGCTGACCTTCGGGTCAGCCCTTCCTCGTCATTCCCCCTCCCGGACCGGAATGCAGCATTTCCCGGAAATTCCATCAGGTGCGCTTTCCGCTGTCACCTCTATCATCCCCGCTTTCCCGCTGTTCCGGACTGCAATCAGGCATTTCCCGTTGAAAGCCCTCCTATGGTCCGCCTTGAACCTTTCAAGCGAAATGGGACTGCCGTTATCGACTCCTGCAATGAGTCCCGGACCATTGATGCTGAAGAATATGTCATTGTCAGCCCGAGGGCAGATATTTCCTCCGGCATCGACAACTTCCACGGTTATGAATACCGTGTCGTAACCGTCACCCACAATCTCCCGGCGGTCCGGGGTCAGTCTGAGGCAAGCAGGCTCCGAAGCCGTCCTGACAATGCGTTCACATACCTGTTTCCCGTTCTTGTAGGAAACTGCCTTCAATTCCCCGGGACTGAATGGCACCTGCCAGCTGCAGTGGTAACCCGAATCGGAACGGTTGCGCACTCCGCAACTTTTCCCGTTGAGGAACAGTTCCACTGAGTCAGCATTGTTGCAGTATGCCCAGACATCGACAAGAGTCCCCGCAGTCCAGTTCCAGTGCGGGAACAGGTGCAGCACGTCGATGTCATCCCTCCACACGGATTGGTACAGATAGTAGATATCTTTTGGAAATCCAGCCAGGTCCACTATGCCGAAATAGGAACTCCTGGCAGGCCAACCGAAAGGAATAGGCTCCCCGAGATAGTCGAATCCGGTCCAGATGAACTGTCCGCTGATGAAGTTGCCGTTTTCCACTGCAAGGAGACTCTGTTCGTGCGTGCAACCCCAGGGAACGTGGCAATTGTCATAAGAGGAACACTCGAATGTGGGGTCTATATGAGGGTCTTCCCAAAGCGGCGGACACACACGTACGGAATCGGAAGGCATTCTATAGCAGCCTCTTGTCATAAGGGATGAGACACTCTCGGAAACCACGAAAGGCTTTCCGGGGAAATTTTCCGGGACGGATGCGAACCAGGTGTCGTGGTAGTTGTAGCCTATGATGTCAAGAGCCCCGGAACGGAAAAGATGGTTTCCCGGGTCCGGCTCATTGCATCCGGAAGTGACAGGTCTGGTCGGGTCCAGAGCGTGCACCGTCCCGGCGAGTTTTGCCGCAAGCAGTGAATTGACAGACATTTCCTTCTCTTTTGCCAACTGGTCCGGACTGTGCCCGAAATTGAGGATGAAATTTGCCTGCTCGACAGACAGTGTGTCGGCGGAGGCGTTGCTCCACTGTTCCAGAACCTCATTCCCTATGCTCCACATTATGATGCACGGATGGTTCCTGTCCCTGATGACGAGGTCCCTGAGGTCCCTTTCGTGCCATTCCTCAAAAAAGCGTGCATAGTCCCTCTCGGTCTTGCGCTGCCTCCACATATCAAAAGCCTCATCCATTACCATAAGTCCCATCTCGTCGCACAGGTCCAAAAGTTCCGGGGCAGGAGGATTGTGCGAACATCGCACCGCATTTGCTCCCATATCTTTCATCAGGGCAAGCTGTCTCCGGATGGCAGACTTATTGACGGCAGACCCGAGGCAACCGAGGTCGTGGTGCAGGCAGACACCTCGTATCTTTGTGGGGATTCCGTTCAGAACCAGCCCTTTCTCCGGACTGAAACTGATTGTCCGGATTCCGACGGCAGTGCGTCTGGAATCGACCGGCTTTCCCCCTACCGTGACCTCCGTTTCAAGACTGTACAGGTACGGATGTCCAGGGCTCCATACAGACACGTTTTCAAGGGGTAGGACAATACGGCAGTCCATCAGACTGTCCGGGCAGGACCTTGCCGACGACACCACTGCCCCAGTACTGTCGATAAGCCGGACTGCAACCTCTATCCCGGCATCTTCGTCCGCTTCGAGGGAGATGTTCACAGCCATTTCATCCGTGGATGCAGTTTCAGCAAATATGCCCCATTGGGCGATGTGTACGGCATCCTTGACACTCAGTCTCACATTCCGGAATATCCCGCAGCCGCTGTACCATCTCGAATTGGGCTGGTCCGAATTGTCCACCCTGACAGCCACCGTGTTCATCTTGCCTGGCTGAAGATGGGGCGTGAGGTCGTAGGAGAAGGAGATGTACCCGTAAGGTCGGGTTCCGAGTTCCTGACCGTTGAGCCATACCGTCGAATTCATATATACCCCGTCGAAGTCCAGTCTGACCTGCCTCCCCTGCATCTTGCGTGGAACAAAGAATGTCTTCCTGTACCAGCCGATGCCTCCCGGCAGTGCTCCCCCGTTGGTTCCGGAGGGATTGTTCCTGTTGAAATCCCCTTCGATCGCCCAGTCGTGGGGCAGGTCCAGTTCCCTCCACCCCGAATCATCGAATCCCGGTTCCGCAAGGCCCGGACTGTCGGCAGGTCCGAGACTGAGAGCAAGCAGCGAGGGACCGTCTTCCGGGAGAGGGAGTGAGCATCCGTAGGGCACTTCCATACCCTCGTTCTTGTCGAAGACTTCGTGAGGAGTCTGCAGGTTGGCAGTCGAGTCACAGATGCAGAATTTCCAGCCCCTGTTGAAGTCGTAGTCTCCAGGTTCGGTGTTCAGGACGGTCCCGGTACAGGAGACCGCAAGGGCAAGAACAATTGGGATAACAGTCTTTTTCATCAGCATAAAACATCTTTTCATCGTATGAAAGACACCTTGGAAGAGCTTTTCCGAAACAGAAATCCAGTATTTCACTTTCAATTATTTTTATATTACATTTGCCCGCAGATATGCCGGGAAACATTGACATCAAAGACGAGAAATACCTGATACGGGGTATTGTGGAGTCGGACAGGAAAGCCTTTTCAGCTCTGTTCGACATCTATTACGTGGACTTGGTGATGTTCTGCGGAAACTATGTGGGAGATTTGGAAAAATGCCGGGACATAGTCTCGTCGGTCTTTATGACCCTATGGGAAAACGGTCCGAAAATCCGAATCGAGAAATCTTTGAAATCCTATCTTCTCAATATGGTCCGCAACCGGGCACTTAACGAAATCCGACACAGCAGGGTGGTGGAAACCCACGTGAACGAAATTGCGTGTGGGGGAATTTTGGCATCGCACGATGTGGAGAACTATATCCTCTACACCGATATGAAAAGCCGTATAGAGAAGACAGTTTCCTCAATGCCCGACAAGATAAGGGAGACATATCTCTGCTTCGTGGAGGAGGGAATGAAATCAAAGGACATAGCCCAGGCGTGCAATGTCAGTCAGCGCACCGTCGAATTGAGGATAAACAAGGCTTTGGAACTCTTGAGGAAGGCTCTGCCTGTCCTCCTGGCACTATTTGCAATAAACTGAAATCATTGATGATATGGAACATACCGGACGAATAAAGGAATTGATGCAGGCATACTTCCAGGGAAATGCGACTGCCGACCAGGTCAGGGAACTGGAGGCGTGGGTGTCCCTGAACGGAGAGAACCGCAGAGAATTTATGTATTTCAAGAACATCTGGGAGGCGGAGCATCCCTGTTTCGATCCAGAGCAGGTGCTCCAGACCAAGGCGTCGGCAGGCAGGAAACTGCGCGGAAAGATGTACGGACATACCTTCGTGAGTTTCTGGATGAAGGCTTCCGCCGTACTCTTGCTCCCCGTGGCTGCAATCTCCGTCTGGCTTGCTGTCAGGAACAGGGAAATGGCGCAGTCCGTCTCCGGTACGGAGCAGACGGTGGCAGCGGCTTATGGCACTGTGTCGAATGTGCATTTGCCTGACGGGACAGTTGTGTTCCTGAACTCAGGCTCGAAGTTAAGTTACAACCTGTCCCCTCTGGACAACCAAAGGCGTGTGAGGCTGACCGGAGAGGCTTTCTTCGAGGTCAAGTCCGACAAGGAACATCCTTTCGTGGTGGAAGCCGGAGCAGTGGACGTGGTGGCTACAGGAACGGAATTCAATGTGGAGGCATATCCGGGTTGCACATCGAGGGTTACCCTCGTGGACGGTTCCGTGTCTGTAATCAGAGGTTCCGGGACCTATCCTCTCTCCAGGGGGGAGCAACTCGTCTGCGATATGGACGGAACGGTTTCGTCCATCCGCACCGACACATTCAAATGGACGGCGTGGAAAGACGGTATCATCGCATTCAGGGGAGACAGCCTATCCTATGTTTTTGAAAAGTTGTCGCAGATCTACAAGGCGGACATCGTCATTGACGACCCGTTGGTCAGAGAAGTGCAGATCAGGGCGACTTTCCGCGACGAGAGATTGGATGAGATTATGTCCCTGATAGAGAAATGTTCGCCGGTGGTCTGCGTGAAGACTACCGAATCTGACGGCTTCGACAGAGTCAGCGAATATCATTTTTCAATGAAAAAAATGTAGTTTCCCATTTCGGTTCTCGGTTGCCTGGGTGTCTATTATTCAGATTGGGGTTCCAATCCCAACAGACACGACTAATGACCACCGCTATGAACCGTTCCGCAAAAATCATTTGCCTGCTGATATTGTCGCTGACTGTTTCCCTGGTTGCCTATGCCCAGAACACGAGACTGACAATCAACGTTACCGATGTGCCTGTCGCTGCCGTGATAGACCAGATTGAGCAACAAAGCGGCTATTATTTCATCTATTCAAAGAATGTAATCGACGAAAACAGGACTGTCAGCCTGAAAGTGAAGGATGCGTCACTGAAGGAAGTGCTCAACAGCCTGTTTGCTGAAACCGGCATTGCCTGGAAGATTGAGAAGAAACAGATTGTCCTGAGCCGCAAAACTGAATCCGCATCCGTGCCGGTTTCCCGGATTGTCAGCGGCAGGGTGCTGGAAGACTCCAACGGTCTGCCGATGCAGGGTGTGACGGTGATGATTGAAGGGACCACCACAGGTACCAGCACAGATGGGGATGGCAGGTTTTCCCTCAAAGTGACGGATGGGGCGACAATCAGGATTTCCAGCATAGGATTCAAGGATGAGATTCTGACTTGTCAGCCTGGCATCGACAATGTGACCGTCCTGATGAAAGAGGATTTCGACGTGCTCAGCGAATCCGTAGTCGTGGGATACGGCACTGTCAGCAAGAAGAATATGACCACGGCTGTGGTGTCAGTCAAGGCGGATGAAGTGCCGAAAGCTGCCAACAGCAACCTGAACTCCCTTCTGATGGGACGTGCTCCGGGACTTCAGGCAAACCAGACCAGCGGTCAGCCGGACGGGAAAGTGGACCTGTCCATACGTGGAGGCGGCACCCCGATTTATGTGGTGGACGGAGTGGTGATGCCGTCTTCTGCCATCTCCATTTCATCCGGCAACATCAATATGCCCTCGAATGTGAACAGGTCCGGGATGGGCAGCATCAATCCGGCTGACATCGAATCCATAGAGATACTGAAGGAC
>JBJEJT010000019.1:0-237 GCA_051878255.1 Candidatus Cryptobacteroides sp.
CCATTAGAAATAAAATTCCTCGCATAATGCAATTAATTATAAATTAATACTATACGAGGGGCTATGAGATTGTCGCATTCCCTACGGCGGTATTAACCGCATCAGGTTCAATGGGTATCTCTCAACGAGAATCCGTCCGCGCCCCGGGACCGGCACTGAGTGTACAGGTTCCGGTCGGTCGTGAGGATTCAAGTACCCCCGCTTTATAAATATGTCGTCACACCCGGCCCGACCGGG
>JBJEJT010000019.1:337-6139 GCA_051878255.1 Candidatus Cryptobacteroides sp.
TGTATGTTTTCCAATCCGGATTCCCGATCAGGTCGGGAATGACGTTTTCGCTGCGTCACACCCGGCCCGACCGGGTGTATGTTTTCCAATCCAGATTCCCGATCAGGTCGGGAATGACGTTTTCGCTGCATAGCACCCGGCCCGACCGGGTGTATGTTTTCCAATCCGGATTCCCGATCAGGTCGGGAATGACGTTTTCGCTGCGCAGCACCCGGCTCGACCGGGTGTCTCATTCCGGGATGAGCCGCACCTCGAATATCCGAGGCCAGTTCTTCCCGGTCAAGTAAATCTTCCCGTCAGACGGATTCCAGGCGATACCGTTGAGCACATCGGTCGTATTGTCCCTCAACCCATCGTCAAGCAGCCCGGAGCAGTCCACTATGCCCTCGACCACCCCATCCTCAGGATTGACGATCAAAATCCTGTCCGTCATATAGACATTCGCCCAGATTTTCCCGTCAATCCACTCCAACTCATTGAGCGCCCCCACAGATTTCCCCCGGATCTTGACCGTAATCCTCCTGCGGGTATCCAACTTCCCATCCATAAACCAGATGCTTGCGCTCCCGTCGCTCATAATCAGTGACTCCCCGTCGGTAGTCAGCCCCCAACCCTCACGCGGACAAGTCAGGTTCCCCTTGTGAGCAAAAGTACTCTCATCGTATGTGCAAGCCACGAACCCCCTCCAGGTAAGGTAATAGAGCCTGCCGTCAAAGAATGCGCTGCCCTCCCCGAAATACTTTTCATCCAGGGCGACCAGAGTCTCAAGTTCTCCCGTCTGCAGGTCCACCTTTCCGAAACGGGACTCGCCCCTCTGCCCGGTACTCTCGTACAACTGCCCGTCGCGGAAGAAAAAGCCCTGGGTGTATGAAGTCCTGGAATGGGGATATTCTGCCACCACCTCCAACCTGTAGCGCACGGGTTCCACGACCTTCCTCGCACCGCAGGATGGCAGCACGAGGGAAACCAGCAATATGAGCAGGATGCGCCTCATTTCTTCCTCTGCATAGCAGCCTTTATGAAAGCCACGAAAATCGGCTGGGGATTCTCAGGAGTGCTCTTGTACTCCGGATGGAACTGCACCCCGATAAAGAAAGGATGGGACGGAATCTCCACGATCTCCACGAGCCTGGTGTCCGGATTGCGCCCGGTGGAGAACATCCCAGCCTGTTCGAAACGGCTGAGGAAATCACTGTTGAACTCGTATCTGTGACGGTGACGCTCCGAGATCAGGGACTTGCCGTAGATTCTTTCTGCAAGGAAGCCCTGGCGCAGTTCGCATTTGTACGCCCCGAGCCTCATAGTCCCGCCTTTCGAGGTGGTGCTCTTCTGGTCCTCCATCAGGTCAATTACCGGATAGGCAGTGGCAGGATTCACCTCGGTGGAGTTGGCACCCTCCATCCCGAGCACGTTGCGGGCGAATTCCACTACGCACATCTGCATACCCAGGCATATTCCGAAGAACGGCACGGCATTCTCGCGGGCATATTTCACAGCCGCGATCTTCCCCTCCAGCCCCCTTTCTCCGAAACCCGGAGCCACGAGCACCCCGTCCATATCCCTGAGCAGTTCAGCGGCATTGGAGTCATTGATGTCCTCCGAATGGATGTAAACCACATTGACCTCGCAGCAGTTTGCCGCACCGGCGTGGACGAAAGCCTCCCGTATGGATTTGTAGGCGTCCTGGAGGTTGTATTTGCCGACAAGGGCTATGTTCACGGAAGTCCTCGGATGGTCCAGACGGAACAGGAACTCATTCCACCTGGTAAGGTCCGGCTCCGGACATTCTATACCGAAATGATTGAGTACCAGAGAGTCGAGTTTCTCTTCCTGCATCTTGAGGGGAACCTTGTAAATGGAGTCCGCATCTATGGACTGTATCACGTGGCCCGGCTTCACATTGCAGAACAGAGCCACTTTCTTGCGAAGTTCAGGTGAAAGCTCGTGTTCGGTCCTGCAGACGATTATGTCCGGCTGGACACCCGTCTGCTGCAGTTTCTGCACGGAATGTTGGGTCGGTTTGGTCTTCAGTTCCTTTGCGGCGCTGAGATATGGCACCAGGGTGAGATGGATGGTGACGCAGTCTTCCTCGGGAAGTTCCCATTGGAGCTGGCGCACAGCCTCCACGAAAGGTTCGGACTCCATATCTCCCACCGTGCCCCCTATTTCAGTGATGATCACGTCGAAGTCGCCTGTCTTGGAAAGCAGCATCATACGCCGCTTGATTTCGTCGGTGATATGGGGCACGATCTGGACCGTCTTGCCCAGATACGCTCCCTCCCTTTCCTTGCTGATGACCGTGTTGTAGATCTTTCCTGTCGTGACGTTGTTGGCCTTGGAGGTATATACCCCGAGGAAACGCTCGTAATGCCCGAGGTCCAGGTCGGTCTCAGCCCCGTCCTCGGTCACATAACACTCTCCGTGCTCATACGGGTTGAGGGTACCCGGGTCAATGTTGATGTAAGGGTCGAATTTCTGGATTGTAACTTTAAGACCACGTGCCTGGAGAAGTTTTGCAAGGGATGCGGATATGATTCCTTTTCCAAGCGATGATGCCACGCCTCCTGTTACAAATACGTACTTAGTGTTCATAGTTTCTTCCTGATTTGTCACACGGAATCCTCGAGAATCGACCTGCACCGCCCCTGGAAATCCAATCCAGACCTGATGCGAGATGTTCTTTCCGTATTCCCAACAGGGGTGCAAAGATAGGCTTTTTTCGGCGTCGGAGCAAACAAAAAAGAAATAATAAAATTTTTTGCTAAATTTGCACGTTTTTGCACAAACGAAAGTATGAATTTATATTACACTGTTCTGATAACTATGGCAGTGCTCGCCGTTTTCGTCTTTGTGATGCTTTTCTATTTCAAAGCCGGCTACGGGTACCTGTCAAACGGGAAATGGGGTCCTGTCCTGCCGAACAAAGTGGCTTGGATACTTATGGAAGCCCCCTCTTTCCTCTTTCTCCTGTATTATACCCTGGTGTACGCCCTGGAAGGTCCCGGAGAGGGATTGGGCGTGACAGGCACGGTGGACGGGAACTGCACGGGAGTGCTCTATTTTATGGCAGGACTGTTCCTGCTGCACTATTTCCAGAGGTCCTTCATATTTCCGCTGCTGATGAAAGGCAAGAGCACCACGCCGATTGCCATAATGGCTATGGGTGTGGTATTCAACACCTTGAACTCTTTCCTCATCGCAGGATGGATGTTCGGCATCCCGGGACTTATGCCGGCACAGGCTCCAGACGGATACTATACGGCAGAGTGGCTCTCCGACCCGAGATTCATCATAGGCACCGTGATTTTCTTCGCTGGTATGGCAATCAACATCAACTCGGACCACGTAATCCGCAGCCTGCGCAAGCCGGGGGACACCAGACACTATATCCCCAAAAAGGGAATGTACAAATATGTGACGAGCGCAAATTACTTCGGAGAACTCGTCGAGTGGACGGGATATGCCATCCTCACCTGGTCCCCTGCAGGACTTCTCTTCGCGGTCTGGACTTTCGCGAACCTCGGGCCGAGGGCGAAATCCCTGACTGCAAAATACGAAGAGGAATTCGGAGAGGAATACACCTCCCTCCACAAGAAGAACCTCATACCTTTCATATGGTAAACGTCTGCGGTCTGACAGCCAGCCGCATATATCTGATTTGAAATGAGCGAAATTTTTACACCTTACAAACTCGGACCGATTGAACTCAGGAACAGGACCATCCGTTCAGCAGCATTTGAGGGGATGGGCAAGAACAACGGACCGACAGAAGAACTTTTCAACTACCACAGAGCCGTTGCGAAAGGCGGGATCGGTATGACTACGGTCGCCTATGCGGCTGTCTGCCGAAGCGGTATCAGTTTTGACTCGCAACTCTGGATGAGGGAGGAGATTGTGCCCGAACTCAAGAGGCTTACCGATGCGGTACACGCAGAGGGGGCAAAGGCAAGCATCCAACTCGGGCACTGCGGGAATATGACCCACAGGAGCACCTGCGGACAGATGCCGATCGGAGCGAGCAGCGGATTCAACCTCTACTCCCCGACTTTCCACAGGAAGATGAACCAGAAAGACATCGACGAAGTGGCAAAAGCCTATGGGGACGCCGTGAGACTTGCTATGAAGGCAGGCTTCGACGCCGTGGAGATCCACGCTGGACACGGCTACCTGATCTCCCAGTTCCTCTCCCCTTACACCAACCACCGCCACGACCGCTACGGAGGCAGCCTGGACAACAGGATGAACTTTATGCGCGAATGTATGAGAGAGGTTGTGAAAGCTGCCGACGGGAAGATCGCGGTTACTGCCAAACTCAACACCAGGGACGGATTCAGGGGCGGTCAAGAAGTGGACGAACTCATCGAGGTGGCAAAGGAACTGCGCAAGCTCGGAGTGGATGCCATCACTCTCAGCGGCGGATTCGTGAGCCGCGCACCTCAGTATGTGATGCGTGGGGAGTTCCCTACCAAAGCCATAGCCCACTACCTGCCGGCATCGCAGTGGTGGCTGAAGATATGCCTTTACATCGGAGCCTGGGCAGTGTGTCCGACAGTGACTTTCAAGCATCTTTTCTTTATGGAGGATGCCCTCAAGTTCAAGGCTGCAATGCCTGACTATCCTTTCATCTATGTGGGAGGCGTGACGACCGGAGAGGATGCACGCAAGGTGCTTGAAAACGGCTTCCCGCTTTTCCAGATGGGCAGGGCGGTGCTTGAGGACACGGACTTCGTGAACAAGCTCAAGGCAGACGAGAATCACTGCAGCGGATGCGAGCACTCCAATTTCTGCATCGGCAGGATGTACTCCAAGTCTATGCAGTGCCACAAACATTGCGGGGACATCACCCCTTACCTGGAGCGTGAAGTCCAGCGCATCAACAAGAGGAATGACCGCCGGGAGCGCAAGGCGGGATATAAGAAATAGGGCAGGACGGTTTGTCGCGTTCCTTCACGGAATGAGGAAAGTCCGGACAGGGCAGAGCATCCCGCAGTGGAAAGCACTGATGGAGGAAACTTTATGGAAGCCGTAACAGAAAATTACCGCTGCACGGAGGTTGCGGGTACGCCTACGGGAACGGCCCGGCCGCAGCAAGGGTGAAAACGCGAGGCAAGAGCTCACGACCGGCCGTGGCGACACGGTCGGGGTACGGCACCGGGACCTGCAAGACCAAATATACCGGCAATCAAGGGTTGCTCGCCCGCTGCCGGGGGGTAGGTTGCGAAGATAAATGACAGACTAAAACAGAATCCGGCTTACGGTTCTGCCTGTTCTCAGGGGCTTGACTGGAATCAGTCAGCCCCTTTTTCTTCCCTGCCGCAAGAGAGACGGACAAGGACGAAAAAAGTCCGGAGGCTCCGAAGATCCTGCCGGACAGGTCTGAAACTCAGACAAAGGTAAAAGGTCGCCCAAACGGGCAGACGGGATCATTCAGCCGAGAACTCGTCCTTGCCAACTCCGCAGAGTGGGCATACGAAATCCTCCGGGACATCCTCCCAGGCAGTGCCGGGAGCTATTCCGCCTTCAGGGTATCCTGCCTCAGGGTCATATTCCCATCCGCAAACATCGCAAACGTACTTTTTCATATCTAATTGTATTAAAAATATTTAACGTATCCCTTGAAATATCCAGCCATGCCGGGCTGGAAGAGGAAACGACACTGCCAGACTGACCGGCAATGTCAATGAACAGCGCTGAAATACTTGAGGAACTGGGTCCTGAAAAGTTTGTCGGCATTCTCAGGATCCGAAGCATTCATCCTACCCTTGAAATCGGCCAAAGTCCCGAAAGACTTGCCCTCCATCC
>JBJEJT010000020.1:0-1505 GCA_051878255.1 Candidatus Cryptobacteroides sp.
TCTTGTACACCCTCCAACTCTTCGTTGGAGGTCTTCCTCTCAGTCTTTTCAATGAGCTAAAAAATCCCTTCGCTCCACCGGCTCCGACCCGCCCCGAAGGACCCGTCGTACCCCCGTTTCCGAAAGGGATTGCAAAGGTACGCCTTTTTTCTTAACTACCAAACTTTTTCCGCAATTTTTTTCAACTTTTTTGAAGAAAATTCTGCCGACAAAATCCAAATCTCTGTCCCTTCGCCACTTATGATTCACTCGGAAGCCAATGATTGGAACAGCCAAATCTCCCCAACACGAGGGATTGATGACGAAATGGACACATAGGGAATCTATTCTACGAAAAATGAAACCGAAATTGCGAGACCGTTTTCATCGACTGCCGTCAGGACGTGATTTCCCGAATCGGGACGGAGAGAAAGTTTGTGGATATTGACGGTGGAACCAAGATAGTCCGAGTCAATGTGCCAGAATACTTCTATGTCAGGGAATGGGACGGCAAGGGAAGCCACGATTTCCCCACGTGAGCCGTCTGCCATTGGAGGTATTTTTATCCTTGCACCATTCTGCGGGTAGATGAATGCCATATACGGCTTGTCGTCCGGGATGGAAGAAGTGCTTTTCAGGGGAGGCATACCGGAATACTCAGGATGCGTGCTCCGGTAGTAGAATTCCATCGTCGGGGGCAGCACGAAAATGTTTTCCACGTGGGAGCCTGGTTCCGGTGAGGTCAGGCGGAATTTGCCGTCTGCGGACAGCATCACGGGACGGTGATATGGACAGACTTGGCTTTTCAGGGCTGCGACCGGGATTGGCAGGGAGTCTGCCTGGGGACAGAAACGGCTTTTCAACATTCCCGATTCCGGGCAGATTTGTGCCCAGACTATTGATGGGGATACCCTATCGGGGTCGGGTACGGCAGTTCCCTGTGCCGGTATGGCTATGCCGGATGCCGACAGTGCAGGATTGGGTGCGGAAAACCATCCAGATGGAGGCAGGAGTGTGAATATGTCGAAAAGGACAGGACCGGCTGTCCTGGCACCGAGAAGTTCCGGAGAAGATGCACCGGAGGCATTCCCAGCCCATACGCCCACAGCATAATCCGGTGTAATCCCCACAGCCCAGGCATCCCTTCCGCCATAGCTCGTACCAGTTTTCCAGGCAATGCGTGACAAATCCGGAATGAGGCTTCGGTCGAGTTCATCGGGTCTGTCCAGATTCTGCAAGACATCCGTCATATAATATAAGGTACAGACGTCCGTCAGCGGCCAGTCTTTTCCGACCCATCCAAAGCCTTGAGAGGCTGCCGAGATGCCGGCATACATACGTGTGATTTCATCCAGCCTGCCCTCTGCCCCTCCAAGAATAAGGGAAAGTCCATAGTCAGATGCCAGACGGTTGAGGGTAGTCATACCTGCACGCTGCAGGAAATTCTGAAAATCACCCACGCCATAGCGTCGCAACATCTCCACAGCCGGCGCATTGAGTGACCGGACGAGAGCTTCTGATGCAGG
>JBJEJT010000021.1:0-6073 GCA_051878255.1 Candidatus Cryptobacteroides sp.
TAACCGGAAACAACGGGTTCACGTCCGGACAGACCGCATTCCGTTACGGTTCCGGTTCACTATGGCCTTTGAATGGCGACTGGATTATGTCTTACGGCCCTGCAAACAATGTGAATTATGACTTGCATTGGGAGGAAAAGGCAGAGTTGAACGTGGGTGTGGACTATTCTTTCTTCGAAGGCAGACTCAACGGAAAATTCGACTGGTACCACAGGTGGGTGAGCGGAATGATATACGATATCACCGTGACAGTACCGCCTGCACTCTATGACACGACCACAATGAACTATGGAAATCTTGAGAACTGGGGTTGGGAATTCGAAATCGGAGGCATTCCTGTAAGAAAAGGTGGCTTTGAGTGGAGCACGGCAATGCGTTTCTCCAACAATCAGTCTCAGGTAACTTCGCTCTGGGGCAATCATACCTACCAGGACCGTGTGTCCTTCCCTGCTCCCGGAGCCCCCGGATCCGGCGGACGACTTGAAAACGGAACCAAGATTGGTCAGTATTATCTGTGGCAGAGCGCCGGATTCACAGAGGACGGGAAATGGCTGATATACAACAAGGACGGTGACGTTATCCTTGCGGACAACAAGACTTATGAGGACAAGCGCTATATCGGGAATGCCATTCCTGCGCTCATTGTTTCGTGGGACAATACCTTCAGATACAAGGATTTGTATTTGAGCATAGCCTTGAGAAGCTGGCTGGACTTCGATGTCTTCAACACTATAAATATGTATTACGGACTCTCGTCAGTTTCAGGTCAGAATGTGCTTCGTTCTGCGTTCATCCAGAATCGTCACATAAAGCAGGACAAGGTTCTGACGGACTATTGGCTGGAAGACGGGTCTTTCCTGAAGATTGATGCCATCAGTCTGGGCTACACCTTGAATATGAAAAGATGGCAGAGATACATAGACAAGATAGATATCTATGCCACAATCAGAAATGTAGCCTGTTTCACAGGTTATACCGGACTTGACCCTGAAGTCAGCATCAACGGACTCGACCCTGGTTACGAGTGGTTCAACCAGTATCCTGAAACAAGGCGTTACACATTTGGTCTTAAGGTGACTTTCTAAACGAGTATGAAAATGAAAAGAATTGCTGAAATATTGTTTTGCGTTGCTTTTGCAGCTTTTTTCACCGGATGTACCGATTTGGACGAAATCTATTATTCTGAGATTTCCCAGAATGTATATTTCCAGACCAAGGAAAATGTCTATGCTGCTTTGGCCAGACCATATACCAAATGGAGAGGTACCCACGAGTTCAATCCGTGGATGCTTCAGGAAATTGTGACAGATGAATTCTGTGTAACCCAGAAGGGCACTGATTATGAAAGCGGGGGACGTTACAGGCTTCTGCATTGGCATACCTGGACCCCCGACCACGATGTTATTACCAATGTTTATATGCAGATGGGGGAGGGTATATCCTATGCCCTGGCAATGATCAGCGAGCTTTCGGATGTGGATTATGAGTCACTTGGACTGACTGAAGCCGACAGGCAGAATCATATCCTCCAACTGCGGACACTGGTTGCCTATGCCTATCTCAGGGCATTGGACTATTTTGGCGGGATGCCGATTTACAGGGAGTTTACAACCCTGGAGGCGCCCCGTTCCACAGCAAAGGAGACTTTCGACTATGTTGAATCCCTCTTGCTTCAGGCAATAGATGAGTCTTCAACTCTGCCAAAGAAGAAAAAGGGTGATTCCCAGACAGGATGGGTTGACCAGGGTATTGCGGCAACCTCTCTGGCCCGTTTGTATTTCAATGCGCAGGTTTATATCGGTCAGGACCGTTTTGCTGACTGTGAGAGAATCTGCAAGGATATAATCGACGGCAAATACGGATATTATGAGATGGAGAACAGCTGGAATGCTCCGTTCGGATTCGATAATGACAAGTCTTGCGAAAGTATCTGGCTCTGTGCATCCGAATATGTCAAGAACCCGATAGGATGGGACTACGAGAGATTCAATCACTTTGGAGCTGCGGCATATTATGACATAGACGGATCGGGCGGAACAAACGGTGCACATCTGCAGCCTTCCCTTGCTCCTGACGGTTCCCTTTATGACTTCAATCTCGGTCGTCCTTTCTCCAGATTCAACGACCAGGATCTCAGGAAAAAAGGCTATCTCTACAAAGGCAACAAGGCTTATGAGGGTATGTTTCTCTTCGGACGTCAGGAAAGGGTCACTTCAGACGGAAGAACCGTATCCTGCAAGGGGCAAAGAGAATATATGGGAGAGGTCATCACCTTTGTGGACCAGGTGGCCCAATTCAAGAAGGTGGGAACTGAATACAATTCCGTATCGGAACTTCCGTCCAATATCACGACGGGAGAAGAGAACTCGGGAGTCCGTCTGGTAAAAAGACCTGTTCCGAATCTCTCCGACAGGACTTTGAAGTTCAATCCGGATTATGTGATAATGCGTTTTGCCGAGGTCAAATATATGATGGCTGAGTGCAAATACCGTTCAGGGGACAAGCAGGGGGCGTGCGACATCATCAACAGTGTGAGAAGCAGGAATTTCAGCGGTCCGGATCCGGATCCCTGCACTGTCGCAAATCTGGACAAATACCGTTTTCTCCAGGAGTGGATGACTGAATTCCTTGGAGAGCAGCGCCGTCGCACAGACTTGCGCCGCTGGAATGCCTACACCACCGAGACCTGGTGGAACCACAACCCTTCCCAGCATTACCGCGAACTTTTCCCTATCCCGCAGAAATACATTTCTGCAAGTAATGTTGAATTGAAACAGAATCCCGGGTATGGCGGAAATGAGATGAGTGCAGAAGATGCCGGGCTGTATTATGTTCCTGATATAAACTGAGTAATTGAACCACTATGAAAAATATGACATTTCACATAGCCATTGCAGCTTTGCTCTGCACCTTTTGGGGATGTAAAACCCAGGAGCCGTTCCCGGATGACTTGGACATTGCGGATCCGACCAAGTTCGAATATACCGAGCCCTGGCAGGCCGGATATATGGACATTCATCAAATCAGTACCGGCAGAGGCAATGCAGCTTTTCTGATACTTCCGGACGGCACGACTCTGCTTGTGGATATGGGCGATTTGGGTGTGGACAGTTTCAGTCAGGAAATTATGAACCCTGTTCCGTCTTCTTCAAAGACCCCGGCTGAATGGGTTGCCCGTTATATCACTCATTTTTCTGAACCTTTGGGCAAAAAAGGCAAGATAGACTATGCCTTGATAACCCATTTCCACAATGACCATATCGGAGCCTTCGACAAATTGGCGATAAGTTCCAACAACCATCAGTACAAGTTGCAGGGAATTACCCACCTTGCTGAACTGGTTGAGATTGACAAAATTGTGGACCGTGCCTGGCCGGATTATTCCTATCCTTCAGTGGCGCAAGTCAATTCGTCGAATTCTGGAATCAACCACTATATCCAGTTTATGCAAGAGAGGGATGTCCAGGGCAAGACCAATCAGCAGATGGTCATAGGGAGCAACCAGCAGATAGTCCTCCTCAACGACAAGAGTTATGATTTCAGTGTCAGAAACCTTGCCGGCAATCTCAAATACTGGACCGGTACCGGGAATTCGACAGCCGACTATTCCCTGGATACGACTGATGAGAATGAATACAGTCTTGCCATACGTATCAGCTATGGAAAGTTCGATTGGTACACAGGCGGTGACATCAAGGCGGAGGGCTATGAGCAGGCGGTGTCGAAAGTCGCGGGCCCGACTGATGTTGTCGTATGCAACCACCACGCATATTCAGACGCAATGCACGTGGGCTTTGTGGGCAATATGGATGCAACTGCTTGGATTATACCGGTCTGGGATTATTATCATCCGCAACCGGATCCCCTTTCAAGAATGCTCACTCCGTCAATCGCGGTTCCCGAAAAGATGGTCTTTTCAGCCGGACTTGTCGAAAGCAATATGTACCGTCTCGGTTCAAACGGGAAAAAGATCAAGTCAGGCCACATTATGGTCCGTGTTTACAAAGGGGGCGAAAGCTATCAGATTTTTGTCCTGAACGACAAGGATGAATATTACGAGGTTATTTACAAGACCGACATCATCAAATCCAGATAATTATGACAGAGTTGAGAAAAATATGCGCTATGATTGTTCTGGTGGCGGCATCTGTTGCTGTCGCCTGCCAGAAGACTGCTGTCGAAGGTTCGATTGAGCTTGAGAAGAATGAGATAATCATCCCGGATTCAGGTGCTCCTGTTGAAGTCCGATTCTCTTCAACAACCGATTGGAGAATTGAATACAATCTTGAAAACGGGTGGCTTACGACAGACCTTATGGGAGGCCGTCCTGAAACAGGCGCTTTTACAGTGAAGGCAAGTGCCAATAATAGCGAGTCTGTCAGAGTCCTTAAAATCAGGATTTTCACTCTGGATGGCAGGGATTCGAAAGAGATTGCGGTAATGCAGCTTTCTTCCTATCCGTCCATTATACCGGATGCCTATTCCCTGGTGCTTACTGCCGCCGAGTCCAACTATAAAATTCCTTTGACGTTAAACGTCACTGACGATGCCATTTCAGTCTTGTCGAGTGCTGACTGGGTGACAAATATCAGAATAGAGGAATCCATCTTGAAATTCACTGCATTACAGAATGAAGGAACGGTCGCACGTACCTGTGTGCTCGATTTGGAATGTTCTGATGAATATGGCAGGAGCGGGGATGCTGTCATCAGATTGCATCAGGCAGAACCAAGCAAATACAATGGTGCCACCCAGAGCAGCATAAGTGCAGTCCTGGCTTATCCGGATGGGAAAATAAGCGACAATGTGTTCATTGATGCTTATGTGACAGCAAACGGGACATCCAGGAATTACGATGCCAGAAGGTACATACTTCAGGATGTTTCCGGAAATACCATTGTCCTTGAGTCTGATGACCTTATTGCAATGGATACCGGCAGACTTGCAAGGATAGCCCTTATGGATACCAATGTTGAAACAAGAAGTGAAGGAACTTTCCCTTACAAGGTGTTCACCGGGTTTACAATAGCTCATCTGCTCAAGACGGAGGACGGCGATTACGTTGTGCCGCAGACCACAATCGGTGAATTGAGTGATTCTGATGTGTTCAAGGTTGTCCGTCTCAAGGATGTGGAGGTGGCACTCAATGCCGGAGCCTATACCAATTTCAAGACTTGTTTCAATGGAACTGCCGAACAGATGCAGCCGGAATATTTTGTCAATAGATTCCCGTCCCTCTATCGCTGGTATCCTGTTCCGCTCAGGGACAAGAACGGACACAGTATCTATATGCTGAACAAGTTTTCTGCTCCGTGGGCCCACAGGACCTTGCCTGCCGGATCGGGAGACTTGACCGGATTGATCGTCAAGGTGAACATCAAATGTTTCGGCATCTCGGAGGATTCCTTCTGCATCGTTCCCCTTAATGAATCTGATTTGCAGATAGATGAATTCAGCAATTCCATTTCAACCGTGATTGCGGAATGGGACTGCAATGCAAAATTGGCAGGCACGGAGTCCGGAAGCGACATCGTGGCTATGACCCGGTATAATCCTGACGGCGGGCTCCTTGCAGGCAATGAAACAGCCGTTCTCAACAAATCAGGCAATACGGGTTTTGCGAGGTGGTACAAAGACAATCAGCTTGGCTACCAGGATTCTTTCAGAGGCGATGCGAACCTTACGGATGCTGATGACGGCTGGTGGGGAACACTTTCAAACGGATATTATGGACGCGTCAATGGCGGAGCATTCAATTCAAAGCCTTGGGACAACACACAATACTTCTACATTGACGGCATTTCCACAACCGGCATTTCAGGCAGCCTGTCTCTTCAGGTGTCAATGAATGTCACAAAGGGATATACAGACTTTGTCATTGAATATTCCAACGGAGTCAATGCTGAAAGCTGGACCAAGGTGGAGGGTAGTGAGTTCAGGCTTATAGGACAGTTTGACAGAACTGATTCTGCCCGTCAGACCGAGGACAACATACCTGGATACAAGTTCTACACTTTCAATCTTCCTGATGATTTGCTTGGTAAGGAAAATATCTGCATCAGACTCAGGGCTG
>JBJEJT010000022.1:0-6066 GCA_051878255.1 Candidatus Cryptobacteroides sp.
GTCGCATCCGGTAAAATAGTCGCCATAAGCCGAAGATGCGCAAGATACCACGACGTGGGTAGGGAATGTCGTCAGGTCCCGATAATCCAACGGTATGGTTATCTGTCTCCATTCTCCTACATTCTCCGACGTCTTCACTCCGTTGAGGGTCTGGAAACCGTCTCCGTGGAGGAAGAGTTCCCCGCAGGCGATGGTAGATTCATCAGTGTTGAAGTCCACAAATGTCGATTTGTCGGTGGTGTTCCATAGTATCGGGCTCTCCCTGGTGCCTCCATAGGTCTTGTAATCCCAGGTACCCAATGCCACTTTCACCATACCCATATCATAATCATCGGTGGTGACGGTCACTCCGTCCGGTGCGCCGTCAATCCTGTTGATCTTGCCTGCGGAATATTTTGCCCAGATACGCAAGGCTGTCGGACGGGCTGTCCAAGGTCTTCCGAAGAGAACCTTTCCTCCACTTGTACCAACCATCCCGTTCCAACTTCCGGCGAAGATGTTTCCCGCGGCGAATTTGATTACGGCATAGGCAGACTGACAGACAACGGATCTGTCGCCATCCATCTTGTCGCTGTCATCCGGTGCGGTGATTATGGTGTTGAAATTTGCAGAACCACTATAATCTTCGTTTCCATTTCCCGAACCCCAGAATTCGGTCTGACAGTCGGTTATGGAACTTGCAGAGTCATACCACTTGTAGAAATCCTTGCCGGACACCTTGCTGATTACCTCGAAACTGGAGTTTGGCAACTGCCTGACGGCATCGGTCGTGAATCGGGAGACATCAGACTGGTCCACTCCGGCAATCGTGAGTTTGTATTCGTAAGTCGTTGATGGAGCGAGGGATGTGAGGGTGGCGCCGTAGTATCCGTCAGACTCTTTCACGGCATCGGCAATGCTCCAGGCATCCGACCCCTCGACCCTGTAGGAAAACTTGATGGCAGACGGGTCGCTGTACTCGACTTCATCCACGTCTGCGTGTACAGTCGCGTGCGCAGCCCATATCTCGTAGCTGGCAGATGGCGCGATTCCGGTCGATACCGGCTCAAACACCACGATGTCGTCAATGACCTCGGTTTCGTAGTCCACCATCAGGGAGAAGCCTGCATCTCCGTCCTTGATTGTGTAATTCACATTCACGGTGTAGGCTTTACCCGGCTCGACGGCAGAGATGACCCCGGTCTTTTCAAATGGAGAACCGTCTTTGGCGAGTATGCCGGAGAAAGTCCAGGTCAGTGCCGGATCCATAATACCGTCGATGAGGAAATAGCCTTCGGCACCGCTTCTTGCGGCATCGTAAACCAAGGACGAACCCTCGACGCCATCGATGGACACGGTAAAGGTATAGCCGTCATTGAAGTTTTCGACAATGGTGGAACCGAATGATACACGGCTTATGGCATTACATACTTTCGCCGGAACCGTGACGCTGCTGTTCTGGTTTGCCGTGATTGCGAAAGGCTCGGAACCTTTGTAACTCTTCTGCTCCCAGGATGCCGGGGACGGATTTTCCCTGACTGCCTCTCCTGCAAGCACATCGACCCTGTAATCTCCCTCAGGCAGATAGATGGCCTCAGGCATTTCGGAACAGGTGTAACTGCGGATCAGACCGCTGAAATCGGCATAGTATATTTTCACGGATGAGGACAGGAGCAAATCTTCACTGCTCATCGCAGCCTTGGTCCCTCCGGGGATTTCTATTTTCAGGCTGACAGAGCCTTCCTCTCCGGTGGTCCCGGCAATTTCCTTTGCACAGGATACCAGAAGAAATGACAATGTTGTCAGATACAAGAACTTTTTCATCTGCCAATCCTCCATTATTCAACAATCATTGTAATCGGAAGAACCTTTCTGCAGCCATTGCTGTCCACGACGGTCATCGTGAAAGTATGGGTGCCAGGGAACCCTATTATCGCGGATTGGGCTCCGGACATATCGAATTCCACTTCTGTCTGGCCCAACAGTTCGCTTCCGTGAGGGAAAGGCACCACCTGGAAAATCACTTCGTTTGCCTCGGTAGGATTTATGAGGTCGAGGTCTGTAGCCTCTGCCAATTCGACTGCACTTGCAAAGGACTCATTGTCGGACTCGATATGCACGTTGAACTTGCGGATACCGTCGGGAACGAACAGACGGAAATTCAGGTGCATAGTCTTCTCTTCCGGGTCCGGAACCACGATATGCTCCATATCGGTGTATTCGGGGTCGCAGCCGGCTTCATAGTCGAAAATCATATTGATGCCGCCGTCGCCCTTAGGTGCCTGAGGATCTTCGCCGATTATGGTCTCGGCAATGCCCATATCGTTGTTCAGGACCTCATCGCTTACCATATCGTTTATGGTTATGTCAAAGGAGGCGTTGCCTTCGTCATTGACCTTGCAGATGAACTGTATCTGTCTCCACTGGCGCGGCTGGATTCCCGTGAGAATCTTGGTCATTTTCTGGGTCTTGCCCTCCACGCTGCCTTTGAAAGTCACTTCAAGGGTGGTGTTTTCTCCATTGTTCACCGCAAAATAACCTGCGCTGCGGTTGTAGCTGGACGATGCCCCATTGTAGCTGAGGGCAAACGTAAGAGGCGCATTCTCGCTGACCCGCACGGTTGCCTCTCCGGCTCCGGTCACCAGGGACAGGAAATCATCGCTGTAACTTACGGTTACTTTGCACTGTTGGAGGGTGCATACCAGGCTGCCAAGGTCAGTCACTTCGCCGGCTGTGATGGAAAAACTCTTTTCCACACCATAGACAGGCTGTTCAAAGGCTGCCGCAGGCACTCCCTCAGAAGAAGAGCAGGCTTTGAGAATGTAACTGCCCTCGGGAAGGGAGATTTTGCCATCGTTTGCAGCCACCTGGCTCCAGGAAGTGGACAGGACGGTCATTCCCTCAAGATCCACGATGTCGATGATATAGTTCCCGCCTGCATTGACGGCACTTTTTGTCACGAGTTCCTCATCTACGGACAGGGCAGCAAAACTGAGAATCCCCTTGTCCTCAGCAGATTTGACTTGAATCTTATCGCAGGAAATCAATGTCGCGACAGCTGCCAGAAGTATAAATATATTCTTTTTCATAATCCTATTCATTCAGTTCTATGTCTTCGAGATTCACCGTCTCGACTGAGTCGTCGAATGTTATGCTGATGCTGCTGCCACCGGTTCCCGTCACGTCGAAAGCGAGGGTGTAGCAGGTGGCTGGCTCAAGCGTCTGATATGTTTTGCTGAAACTCTTCGCTGTACCGCCCTGGGAGGTCATTTCGCCCTTGACCTCGAACCTGTAGGCATAAATGAAGGCTGCACGGGTTTCGCCCATAGGAAAATCTATGGTGTTTCCCAGTCCTGTGGTCAGACTGAAAGAGTATTCCGGGTAATAGTTGGAGAAACTCTCACTGACAAGGATTTTCACGATGCAGTTTGCGAGTTGTGCGTCTATGTTTACCGGAACGGTCTTGCCTCCCTCGACAGTGAAAGCAGTCTCTCCCGAGAATGCAGCCTTGCCGAATCCCTCTTCTTCAGGGTCCGAACAGCTGGCTGTGACGGTGTAGTCGCCTGTGCTGAGAGCCGTTTCGGAGTCCCATTCCGACACCGGTCCGCTGTAAACCTGCGAACCATAGGAATCCTTTATCAGGATGTTGAAATCAGACTGGACGGGAAGGTCGGCATAGTCAGAGACTGAACTCTTCACCGACTCGTCCACATAGTTCTCCGCCCTCACGGAAAAATCCACTTTTCCGTACTCCACGGCTGCCTGAGGCATCTTTCCGCAGGAGATGGAGAGAACTGCGATTGAACTGAGCAATATCTTTTTCATATTCTTTGAATTGGCTAATTGGATTTTATGCGGACTTTTACGTTGTCTATGTAGAGCCAGCAGGTGGTGTTGCTGGCACCAGCTTTATGTTCAATGACTGACCTCCAAGAGATTCTCACGAGCCCTTCCGGAACTGACGGCAGAACATACGTCGCAGAATTTGGAGTACTCTCATAACTGCCCGTGTATTCCTTGATGTAGAAGTCGCTTGAATATGTACCGGTTGTTGAACCGCTGCTATATGCCGTATCTGATGTAACATATCCAATATTTACAGTCTGCCCCACATTGCCGTCACCCAAAAGGTTGTAATACTGATTATTAGCTCCATAATCGAAACTGAGTTCCAAATCTGCCGATTTCTTGAGAGCGATAATAGGAGCGGAATCAAGACGGGCATCGTAGTCGGAACTGGTTTCCCTTCGGCAGGCAATCCTTACGCAAAGTCCAGCCGATGCTCCGACTCTGGCCCCAGTCCATCCGTCCAAGAATGATACTGCTTTCTGATCTCCGGTAACCAATGTCGCATATTCGTCATTCGAAGAGAATGATTCCACAGTGGAGAAATCTTCCTCCAGCAAGTAAGGCAGTCCCACAGAAATCTCGGCAAGGGAACCGGAAGTCATAAGCGGCATCACGACATTCTTCGTGTAAGTGACGTGTTCGGTGTCGAAAGTCACGCTGACAGTCTGTCCGCTGAGAGCCCTGTAGTCTTCGATTTCGGTGAAGACGATCTCGAAACTCTCCCCTGCGGTGAATTTGCGTCCCGGATTGTATGTGTAGGTGTTGGAACCATTGCCCCAGGTGCATCCGGAAGGTGCAGTCAAGGTCACGGAATCTGCATCCTCGCCTATGTTGTTGAACGGCACGGTGAATCTGACTATGCCGAGGTCTGCCACCGTGGATGCCGTGATGCGTACCGGGGTGGAATGTCCGGATTCGAAATTGCGCCCGGCGAGACTGATAGGGTCGGAGATTCCGTATTTACTTGCCGTGTAGGACTTTATAACCATCGTGGCATCAGACGAAAATGCGCCCGGGCGAAGTGACGCGCAGGCGTATGCGAATGTCTGGTCGGAACTCGGCTGGAGTTCTTCAGCCAGGTTGAGAGTGATGGTCGAAGATTCCGGAGTGAAAGCCGGGGAGGCAAGAGGGTCGGTGATGTCAGTAGTGATTTTTCCTGTCGCCCCTTCGGAAAATTCCAGGACCATCCTGTTGATTCTTTCATCCGGGAAAGGATTGTCCTGTTCGGAAAGGAAGAAGCGGAAATGATGGAGCAGATGGTCCATCCTCAAGCCCAGCCGGGTGTAGTCCGAAAGGTTCTCCACAGGGACAAGGGCGTTGGCAAGCAAAGGCTCGGCGACGAGGATGTCGGCTCCGCCTGAGACTCTTCCATCCTGAACGGAAGGGATGCCGAAAGTGACAGCCGTTCCGGAAACACTTTGAGGCTCGGGAGAGCAGGCGAAATAGGTATAGCGACCGGCAGGCATAGCCTCGGCGAGAGTGGCTGTAAATATGGCATTGCCACCGGACGTACCGTAAACCCTGAATGGACAGGCTTCCAATTCATATACTCCGGCTGAATTAAGTGCCCAAACGGACAGACGGTCACCGTCTTCCCATTCGGAAGACAATCCGTCCGGAAGCATCTGGCTCCTGGTGGAAGCATCGCCATCCACAGAAAAAGCCACAGTCACCCCTTTTGTCCCGGGGAAACTGTCAGACACGACATCCGTCTTTGAGCAGGAAACGGCAAAACACACCGAAACCGCTGCCGGCAGAATCAATTTTTTCATAAAATACTCTCTTCGGGAGCGGTCTCTTTGACGGGCAAAACTGCCAACCGGCTAATAATGAAGCGGTTGCAACTGATATGATTGCCCTGTAGTGCTCCTATATGTTTTACAAATCCGCTGCAAAGATACAAATTATTTTTTAATTTCTCTTTTCAGGGAAGAAAACGGAGCCTTTCTGTGGGATAATGTCACAATCTTGCCGAAGAATCTGCCCGGGAATCCACACTCAAATCAGATTCCGAGCAGAAGTTCAGTGATTTTCTCGCAAGTGTCAAGATGGGTGTACTGCCGTTGGGCTGCGAGCATCTGTTCGCGGACTGCCTTGTCGTTGCACAGGACGCCTGCCATCTTTACCTGGGCTTTGATTTTGTTGCTGTAGAAAGACATAAAGCGGGTGCTGAAAAATTCGGCATTCGCAGTCTCGCAACCCGGAATCGGGTTAGTGTGGATGATAGGGATGTTCTTT
>JBJEJT010000023.1:0-6045 GCA_051878255.1 Candidatus Cryptobacteroides sp.
TCGAACCTTTGACCAGGATATCCTCAATATTCTGAGGCTTCGGAGGTTTGAACATTAAACCGATGTTCCAGCCCTTCCCTCTGAAATGAGAAACATCAATGTCATATTGCTCTACAGCATTGTGCATCAGCTTATAATTTCCACCGTATGGTTCAATCCTAAAAATCTGCACATTCCAGCAATACTCAAAGAACTCTTTGCCGCCAATTCAAAATCTTCCTTGTTTCTTTTGACTCTTATAAAAATATAATGTCTTTTCAAGAAAGGAGACGGATAGAATAGATACAAAACCTAAAAGTCCTGCGTGTCTACCTATTCCACCACCAGAGCGAACCGGGTGCAAAGATAGTAAAAAAAATGAAATGGATAACAGTATCAACTTCTCATCATCTGACGGCAAAAGTGTAGCGAGGCTTGTCCGAGAGGTCGTTCAAGGTTTCACAGCGGCTGAACCGGGAGAATAGGGCGGCGGTCTCGGCAGGGAGAGCCTCGTTTTGCTCCACGAAAAGGAGCCCGCCCGGGCGGAGCAGTTGCAAAGCCCAGTCGGATATGGCCTTGTAGAAAAGAAGCGGATTCAGGTCCGGTACGAACAGTGCCAGCCCAGGCTCGTGTCCAAGCACGTTCCTGCGCATAAAAGTCTTTTCTTTCTCAAGCACATAAGGCGGATTGGAAATTATGGCATCCAGGGGCTCCGCAAAAAAATCCGCAAGGGATGCACCACTCCGCCATTCGCTCAACCCGGCTGCTACGGAAGGACCGCGGAGAATGTCGCAACGGGCGAAACGGGGACTTTCCGAAGATGCTCCGGATTCTCCGTCATCAGACCTTTCAAACTGTCCGCAGGCAATGTCCAGCGCAGCCTCCGACACATCCAGCCCCACGACCACGGCACCGGGCAGGTCCAGGGCAAGAGTCCAGGCTAGGCATCCGGAACCGGTGCAAAGGTCCAGAATGTGCAGTCTCCCGGCATCGGCACGTCTGTAACCCCGTAATTCCTTTTCGGCAATACGGCAAAGATATTCGGTCTCCGGGCGGGGAATCAACACCCCCTCAGCCACGGAAAAGACTCTTCCTCCAAATTCGCAACTGCCGGTGACATATTGGTAAGGTTCCCCCTCGGACAACCTTCGGGCGCAATCCATAAAAGCCGATGCCGCAACCTCCGGGATATCGGCAAAGGGCTCAGTGACGATGGAATAGCCCGGAAGATGCAGGAAATCCACAACCATAGCCGACACGAGGGCATCCCTCTCCCGCCTGTCGGGATATTCCGTCAGCAAGAGAAGTCTTGCATTGTCTGTGAGTTCCTTCAATGTCATATAGGCAGTGTCTTTTGGACAGAAAAGGGACTGGAACCTTATCTTCGGACTGCGGTGCTTTCGATCACGGTGTTGAGGAAATCGGTCATAGACATACCTGCCACCCTGACCATCTTCGGCACCAGCGAAGCCTCCGTCATTCCCGGTATGGTGTTCATCTCCAGGAAATAGAGTTCATCCCCCGAGAGAATGTAGTCCACCCTCACAAGCCCCTCGCAACCGAGCTGCTTGTAGATTTTCCGGGAGGTCTCCTGCACCCTCGCAGTCATTCCCGCATCAAGCGGAGCCGGACAGATTTCCTCGCTGAAGCCATTGTATTTTGCCTCGTAGTCGAAGAACTCGTGGTCAGTCACGATTTCGATTACAGGCAGGGCCACGTCAGAGCCCCCGTCCTGATAGACCGCACAGGTGATTTCCCTACCGTTCACTCCTGCCTCAATCAGCACGGTCGCAGTGTCCTCGAATGCAAACTCGATGGCAGCACGCAGTTCCTCGGCTTTCTTTACCTTCGTCACCCCGAAACTTGAACCTCCGTCCGTGGGTTTGACGAACACCGGATAGCCGAGTTGGGACGTTACTTTTTCCTCAATGCCCTCCAGGGAATCCCCTTTGCGCAGGAAGATGTCCTTGGCGCAGCGCACGAAATCCACGTCTTTAAGATAGGATTTGCAGGAGAATTTGTCGAATATGATCGTGGACACGAAAGAATTGCAACTGCTGAACGGCACGGAAAGCATCTGCAGATAGCCCTGCAACTGCCCGTTCTCCCCAGGTATGCCGTGCTGCATTATGTAGGCATAGTCAAATTTTATCCTCTCCCCGTTCACGACGGCAGAAAAGTCTGTCTTGTCCACCTGAGGGGCAGGCTCCAACTCCACACGCTCCCCGCCGACGGGTCTGACTGCCACCACTTTCCAATCGCCGAAACGGGCGAAGATTTCATACACGTCGAAACGGCTGCCGTCAATCTGGGATGCCGTGAACAGACCGCTTCTGCAGGATATTTCCCACTCTGAGGAATCACTTCCGTAGATTACAGCGAGACTCCTGCCATTGAATTTTTCCATAGTTTATTTCCTTGTTCTTCGTTTGCCGGACGGTTTTGTGGAGGCTATGATGTCCCGGCAATCCTGCTCTGTCAGGGCTTTCGCATCCTTTCCGGCAGGAATTTTATAATTGCCCCCGTCGTATTTGATATATGGACCGTAATTGCCGTCGATGACCTGGATGCCCCCGAACTCGGCAAGCACCTCACGGGTCTTTGCCGTCCCTGCAGCCTCGATTATTTCCACACACTCCTCGAGGGAGACGGTAAGAGGGTTGGACTTGCGTGGCAGGGAAACATTGCGGTCCCCGTATTTGATGTATGGTCCGAAGCGTCCTGAGGTGCAAATCACAGGCGTTCCCAGATATTCTCCAACCGTCCTCGGGAGGGAGAAAAGTTTGAGTGCGTCTTCAAGGGTCAGGCTCTCGATGATCTGTCCCGGTGCGAGGCTGGCGAACTTGCGGTTCTCCCCCTCTCCTTTCTGGACATAAGGCCCGTACTGTCCGAACTTCGCGACGACCATCTGGCCGTCAGCCGGATCCATTCCAAGTTCCCGGCTCACGTGGCTGTATTCCCGGTTGCTCAGGCTGTCTTCGACGGTCTTGTGGAAAGGTGAATAGAAATCCGCAATCACCTTGTTCCAGGCGAGCTGCCCTTTCGCAATGGAGTCGAATTCGTTTTCCACGCTGGCTGTGAAGTCATAGCTCAGGATGTCCGAGAAGTTCTTGACGAGGAAGTCGGTCACAATGATACCTATGTCCTGAGGCAGGAGTTTGCCTTTTTCGGCTCCTATGGTTTCAGCCCTTGCGACGGCTTTGATTCCGTCTTTGGACAAAATCAGGTCGGTGACGTTCTCCACTGTTCCAGCCTTGTCCCCTTTCACCACATAACCTCTTGCCTTTGTGAGAGTTGTAATGGTGGGGGCGTATGTGGACGGACGACCTATGCCGAGTTCTTCGAGTTTCTTGACCAGGGTGGCTTCGGAGTAGCGTGCCGGTGCCGAGGTAAAGCGACATTCGGCTTTCATCTGCTCCCAATTCATTTTCATCCCTGCGGCAATGCCCGGGAGGATAGCCTCATCCTCGTCCTGGGGCTCGTCGTCCCTGCCCTCTGAATAAAGACGCATAAAACCGTCGAAAAGAACCTCTGATGACTGTGCTACAAACTGTCCGTCAAGACCTTGCGCCCCAAGTTTGATGTCCGTGCGGAGGATTTTTGCATCTGCCATCTGGGAGGCTACGGTCCTGCGCCAGATGAGCTCGTAGAGTTTCTGCTCCTGCGGGGTCCCGCTGATGCCTGTCCTGTCGATGTATGTCGGACGGATTGCCTCGTGCGCCTCCTGTGCGCCGGCTGTCTTGGTCTTGTAGTTCCTGGTCTTGGAGTACTCCGCACCGTATTCCGCCGTCACATAATCCCTCGATGCCGCCAGGGCAAGGGTCGAGAGGTTGGTGGAGTCGGTACGCATATAGGTAATGAGTCCGCTTTCATAGAGTTTCTGGGCCACGCTCATCGTGCTGCTTACGGACATATGCAACTTCCTGGAAGCCTCCTGCTGCAGTGTGGATGTGGTAAAAGGGGCTGCCGGCACTCTCACGCCCTCTTTCTTCTCCACGGCAAGGACCGAAAACTCCGCATCGGCACACTTGCGCAGAAAGTTCTCCGCGCTTTCAATATCCTTGAACTTCTTGTCGCAGACTGCCTTCAGGAAAGCCCCCGATGGAAAATTCTCCGGATGGAAAAGCGCCTCCACCCTGTAGTACGGCTCTTTCTTGAATGAAAGAATCTCCCTCTCCCTGTCCACAATCAGCCTCAATGCCACCGACTGCACCCTTCCTGCCGACAGTTTCGGCTGGACCTTTCTCCAGAGCACCGGAGACAGTTCGAAACCCACCAGGCGGTCCAGAACCCTGCGTGCCTGTTGCGCATCCACCAGGTTCATATCTATGTCACGTGGAGTCTCGATTGCGTGGAGGATGGCGTTCTTCGTGATTTCGTGGAAAACAATCCTTCTGGTATTTTCCTTCTTCAAACCGAGGGTCTCGTACAGATGCCACGAAATCGCCTCTCCCTCACGGTCCTCATCGGATGCCAGCCATACGGTTCCGGCTCCGGAAGCAAGTTTCTTCAATTCCGACACCACCTTTTTCTTATCCGACGGAACTTCGTACCGTGGGGAGAAACCATTCTCAATGTCAATGCTCAAATCCTTCTCGTGCAGGTCTCTGATGTGTCCGAAACTGGGCTTCACTATGAATCCGTCTCCGAGGAACCTCTGTATGGTCCCAGCCTTTGCCGGGGACTCGACTATCACCAGATTCTCTGCATTTTCCTTTTTTTTATCTGCCATATCCAAGTGTCATTTTCAAATGAGACTGCAAAGTAAAACACAATCGGGGCAATTATCCAAATTTATTCCGTAATTTTGCAAGTTCGGCATTGTGAAAAGAATCTGGAATACTTTCCGCAATGGTGGCCGGGACGTTAATTCTTGATATACTGTATGAAAGACGCGACAAAGAAAAAGATTACCAAATGGTTCTGGATATTGTTTTTGACTCCGTTTGTCCTGCTGACGGTGCTGCTGCTCTCAGTGTGGGCTTTTGCGGACATTCCGTCATTCAGGGAACTTGAGAATCCGGACAGCAAGCTCGCCACGCAAATCATCGCCTCCAACGGGGAAATCCTCACGACCATCCACGACGAAAACAGGCTTTTCGCTTCCTACAACGAGTTGTCCCCCTATCTCGTCCAGGCTGCAGTGGCAACCGAGGACGCCAGGTTCTACAAACATTCGGGCATAGACTTCCAGAGTCTGGGCAGGGTGGTGGTGAAGACCCTCATAGGCGGGGATTCCAGCCAGGGAGGCGGAAGCACCATTACCCAGCAGCTTGCGAAGACCCTCTACCCGCGCGAGGATGTGAGCAGCAAGGTACCCGGCTGGTCGAAAGTGAAAATGGTCTGGGTGAAGCTCAAGGAATGGATAACCGCCGTGAAGCTCGAGCGCAACTACACCAAGGACGAGATAATGGATATGTATATGAATGCCATCTTCTTCGGCAGCAACGCCTATGGCATCAAATCCGCATCCAGGACTTTCTTCGCAAAGAACCCGTCCGAACTTACGATAGAGGAAAGTGCGACTCTCGTGGGTATGGTGAACAAGCCGACCCGCTACAACCCCGTGATGAATCCGGAAAAGTCGTTGCAGAGAAGGAATTTCGTAATCTCCCAAATGGAGAAGGCGGGGTACATAACCGCGGAGCAGAGGGATTCGATACAACTGATTCCCATAAATGTGTCTTCTCACAAGGTTCAGGACCACAATGCCGGTCTGGGTCCGTATTTCAAGGATATGCTGCTCAGGACTATGAAGGCAAAGGAGCCGAAGCGCAGGAATTACGAATATGTGGAAGACTACAGGTACGACTCGCTGAGGTGGGAGAATGACGGTCTATACGGATGGCTCGAAAAGAACCGCAAGGCTGACGGCTCCCGCTACGACCTCTACCGGGATGGACTCCGCATCTATTCCACCATAGACCCCGATATGCAGAAATATGCGGAGGAGGCTGTGGCAGAGCATCTTGGCAAAGACTTGCAAAAGGCTTTCGACCGTGAGCAGAGACGCAACAGCAAGGCTCCGTTCTATCACGAGGTGGAACAGGAGACCATAGACCGCCT
>JBJEJT010000024.1:0-6023 GCA_051878255.1 Candidatus Cryptobacteroides sp.
GTGTTGCCGTAGCAGTCGGCATCGAAGGCATTGATTGAGTCGAGCCAGTCGCAGAAATCCTCACCGGCTTTGGAGCCGTCGTAAACCTCTGTGCTGCCGGCATAAAGCTTTCCTGTGTTGCCGTTACTGTAGGATCTGATTGCAGCGCGTACCTCTTCTTTCGTAAGTTTCGTGAAACTGGTCGTGCCGTTCCACTTCCAGATGTACAAACTGTTGTCCCAACTGAAAGAAAGGGCTGATGCGTCTTCCCGGGTTGCATAGACATCCTCTGATGAGGAAGAAATATAGTCGTTGCCAATATCACCACCGGTCTTTTGTCCGATTATGATGTTGCCGCCACAAGACTTGAGTTTGCGACCGGCGGTAGGCATATTTATAGCCACCATATCCTTGTCGTGGCGGATGATGCTGTTTACAATCAGGGAGCCTGAGTTGGCATCGGATTCGCACCTTACTGCCGGATGACCATTGCTGGACATAATGGTGCTAGATGCGATGAGCATTCCGCCGGCACCGTTGATTACGCCTTGCGCACCGCAACCCGAATCATTATAGCCAAAGGTCACATTGTGCAGACAGAGATTGCCTCCGGCAGAGTTGATATGCGCGAGACGACCGAATCCCCCGCCTCCCCAAGTACAGTTCACGAAGCGGCAGTCATTCATATACACCCTGCTGTCGGAGCCGCCCAAACGGATCAGACCTCTGACACCGTTCTCCGCACGGCATTTGTCGAAAAGCACATTGTCAAATCGTGCAAAGCCTTTCCACACAAGGATGACAGGCATCTGTGAACTGTTGTTGTCTGTTGTTCCGGAGGCTGTGCAGCTCTCGAATATGCAGTCCTTGAAGTTGGCACGGCTGTCGCCGGTCGCACCTGCTGCGAGGGTTATACATCCGTCACCCTGATTGTAGAATAGATTCTTGAAGGAAATCCCGTCAAATGTAGGCTCCATCTGGTTTCCAAGAGTGAACAGACGGTTTGCAGAAGCTCCGTCGAATATGGTTTCATTTGCAGCTATATCCCTCTGGCTGATGTCTGTTCCCTCACTTGATGCAGAATAGCCTCCAAACACATTGAACTCGACTCTCTTTTCGTAACCGGAACACTCGAGTTTTCTCGGATCAACAGAATAAGTACCAGCGGCAAAATGGAAATTGCGTCCGTCGATTTCCCTCGCATTGTCATCGGACTGTGTCTGACTTTCATTCTTCTGCTTCACGAAATCGAGGAACTGAGTCATATTGAATGCAGTCTCCCAAGTCTTACCGTCACCGCTGCCGTCAGCATCAGCCTTGACAAAATAATTCAACGCAGACTCTTCCAAAGGTATTCTTATTGCCCGGTAGCGCCCTGCACCAAAGGTTATCTCATTAAGATTCCTTTCAGCCGTCACAATGCCATAATTTGTCAGGACCTCCACCTTGAAAGTACCTGTCACAGTCTGCGGAGCCACGGCGATTTCGTTCCAGGCAGAAGATCCATAGGCTTTCCTGGCTGTACTGGTTCCATCGTCATTTTTATTCTGGCAGGTAAGTGTCAATTCGTGCAAAGCAGTACCATCCTTGAGTTCAAGCTCACCTGTCTTTGCATTGAGATAGTATTCGCCTCCGAAATTCATTGCATCGCAGGAAAATTTCACCTTGAGAACTTCAATATCGAACTTGGAAACACTCAGATTGTTCTGCAGTTCCACTTCGATGATTGAAACTGCATTGTGCATAGTTATCGCCGGACTGTCAGTACCTGTCGCCGATGCATTACCCCACAAAGGCATAGACTCCAGATGAGCCTTGTTGCCGCTTCGTTTCTGGGTGGGGGTTTCAATAGACCAGGCCTTCTTTTCTCCGTTTACATACAGCCAGCCCTCCGAGTCCATAGTCATACCTTTCTGGAAAGGAAATACAGCCGTGTAGTTGTAGTCCACGCCATCTTCCGGCTTGAATTCACTGGTGTAGAAAGTGTTTCCCTGCTGATTCCAGGCTGCACCCTCCTTGGGCAGGAACCTGAATCCATAGGAGGATTCCGAATAGTTCACGAACACATTGAGGGAGTCACCCTGATTCCACACGAGCTGCCAACCGTCAAAGAGAGCCTTGGATTCAGCATCGCCGGCATTTGCCTGAATGTCATCGGAGCCTGAAGACGCGGTCAGATAAAAAGTGGCACCTTCCACAGAAGGCATATCCCCGTTGCCTTCTATGTCTGTTGAAGGGCTGTCAATTTCCTTGGTACAAGCCAAAAATGCGAGTGCGGTGCAAACCGCCATAAAGAATTTACTTGTTTTCATTTTCAGTCCTCCATTTTACAGATCTGAATCCAATTCATATGCTTTAATTCCGACGCCATCTTCAAACTTTGCGTTGCCGGATTCCGTTACTCCAGCCTCAACATCGAGGCAGAAGGTACAAATCTGAGGTGAGAGATAGTCACCGTTTGAAAAATTCAATACCGTTTTTTCCATAGTGAGTATTTTTTGAAATTATTATAATCCCTGATATGAACCCGGCCAGAAAGCTCCGGCATTGCGGGCGTTGCCGTAGCAGTCGGCATCGAAGGCATTGATTGAGTCGAGCCAGCTGAGGAAGTCCTCGCCTGCCTTCGCTCCGTCGTAAACCTCTGTGCTTCCGGCATAAAGTTTTCCGGTGTAGGTGTTGCTGTAGGACTTGATTGCTGCACGCACCTCTTCCTTTGTCAGTTTCGTGAAGGAGGTCGTACCGTTCCACAGATATTTCTCTGCCCCCTTTGTGAAGCCCCGGGCAGCCGAAGCAGCAGAGAAAGCATCGTACACCTCGTCATTTTCCGCAGCTGTGAAAATGCTTGCTGCATCCACATTCCTTTTCCCGACAAACAGGTTTCCACCGCAGCTCTTCAACCTTCCGGTCGCACTCAATTCCAGCACCGGACTGCTGTCTGTCTTCTCGCCGGCCAGAATGCTGTTCACGACAAGGGAACCGGTACCTTCCTGGGCATCGAGACGCACTGCAGGCTTGTCATTGGAAGATACCAGAGTACTTGAGGCAATCAGGACTCCACCCCAGCCGTTCACAACACCTTGTGCGCCGCAGCCGTCATCATTCTTGGCAAAAGTCACATTATGCATACAGAGATTTCCGGCGGATTGGTTGAGATGGGCAAGAAGTCCGAATCCGCCACCGCCCCAGGTGCAGTTCACGAAGCGGCAGGCATTGAGATAAGCCCTGCTGTCCCCGCCTCCCAGACGGATCAGACCTCTGACACCGTTCTCAGCGCGGCATCCGTCAAACAGCACATTATCGAGTCTGACAAGACCTTTCCATATTAGAATGACAGGCATCTGCGAATTGTTGTTCGAAGTGGTTCCGGAGGCTGTGCAGCCCTTGAATTTGCAGTCTGTAAAGTTCACACGGCTGTCTCCGGTTCCGCCGGCCGCAACTGTTATGCAACCGTCACCGCCATTGCAGAAGAGCTTATTGAAGGTAATCCCGTCGAAGGTCGGCTCCACCTGATTGCCGAAAGTGGCGAAGCGGCAGTTTCCGTTTCCGTCGAAAACGGTTTCATAACTGTCTATGTCCCTGTTGGATACATCCACACCGGTACTTGCAGGGGAATAACCTCCGTAAACCTTGAATTCAACCCTTGAAGAATATCCGGAATACTCCACCTTGATCGGCTCGGACAGGGTGTATGTTCCGCCCATCATATAGAAGTTACGGCCGTTGGCATTGGCGGCATTTTCGTCCGATTCAGCCTGGGTATCATTTTTCTGTTTGATGAAATTGAGGAATTCTGTCATTCCGAAGGCATTCTCCCAGGACAGGCCGTCGGCAGTTCCCGAAGACTGTGGTTTTACGAAATAGGAAGCCATTGAAACTCTCGTGGCATCTCCGCCGGGAATCACACCCACACCGTCTTCCCAAGGTCCGATTGAAGGGGCTCCGACCGAAACGGTTCCTGACAGGTTCAGATTCATTTCATATTTGTATCCGCCCTGAAGTTCAGGCACACCTGTCAGTTCATAGTCCTGACCGTCATAATTGAATGAAATGAAATCCTCTGATGAGTCGGCAGCGGTAGGAACTACGATTGCCACGTATTTTGTACCGGTCTGCCCGGACAAACCGCTTTCCGGAGCCACGGTATAAGGGCTGACATACATTCTCTCTGCATTCGGCTGTCCCTCCGTGAATCCTGTGGAAGTCCACACGCGCATACCCTGTACCCTCTTGCCACTCTCCACTCCTAACAGGTTCAGGATGACCATAGCCATCTGCCGCCTCAGGCTCAACCTGAGGGAACCGTCCTGGGTCCTTTCCACATTCTCCAGCGTGCAGGTCATATAATCCGCAGCTGCAAGACGCTCAACAGTCCTCTGGGATGTCTGGAGTTCAAAATTGCCGAAGGTGGAAGAGGACTCGGATGCAGGATAGAAAGCCGAATAGGTCTTCGGGGAATCTGTCCAGCGGAGGTAGTAATTGTCCGTCGGGGTCCAGTCCCTTCCGCTTAGTCTGAATGTGACGTGGCGGGTTCCGCACAGCAGAGCGACCATATCCCCCTCATTGAATGTGGTTTCCTTCCCGTCCGTCACAGGGTTTGATTTGCTGTAGCCGGAAGCAATCTCCGGAACTATGCGTATGGCCTTGTCGTCGTCATCGAATGAAAGCTGGACCATTTCTTTTTCGCAGGCGGAAAAAGAAACAGCGAGCGCGAGCACTGCCACTATAGATGATATTCCTGATTTCATAATACTTGTCCGTTAAGCTTGATTTCTCCGTTTGAGGAAGACTTTGTGGTTACGATATTGACAGTCAGGCTGGAGGTTTTTCCTGCCGGCAAGGTGACATCGGAAGAGGATGACCACTCATACTGGTCTCCCTTGTAGGTCAACTTCACTGAAAAGGACCCTGCCGGGATGGTCTGAGGGACTGTTATGAGTTCGTATGAATCTGCTCCCGCAAAAGGATACATTCTGGCAGTCGCCCCGTCAGCCTCGACAGAAGGGGATGCGGATGAGAGTGGACAGATGCCGGAATACTTCAGTCCGCCCAGGGAAAGCGAAGCGATGGATGAAGGGGAAGCCGCGACTCCGTTGGCACTGACCTTGACCAGGAGCCTGGCATTGAGATGTCCGAGTTCCAACTTGACTTTTCCGTCCACAAGGTCTGTAGCCGGATTGACCAGTCCCTTCCACAGCACGAAGTCGGCTGCATCCAGTTCAGCCTGTCCTTTCTGGTTCACAGGGCAGGCAACACGGACTGCATTGTCAGAGATTTCCGCCCACGGGGCAAATGCCGTAATCGCAGCCGGGGTACCATTCCCGTCCCACAGCATAGGTTCTCCGTCCTCGGACACATATTCCCCGCCTTCCAAGACCATTTTCTTGACATAACAGCCCGGACCTGCCGGATTGTCCAGGACAAATCCGAATTCTGGAATCTGACGTACGGATGTCCCAGCAAAAGGCACCACAGATGCGCTGAAAAGCATCATCCTTGAGGAACTTCCCTCAAGACCCGGGTCGTATGCTCCCGGCAGGAGCTTGCCGGCATTTCTGGCATTCCCTCTCTGGTCCACTCCGAATCCACCGCACCAGTCTGCAAACACGGCTCCCACACCCGGACACACGGTCGGGCTGAAACTCCGCGCACAGGCATCGATTTGGGAAACCGTCGCCCATACTGACTGGGTTACTTTTGAATTGTCCCAGACATAAACGCCTCCCTGAAGGCTGCCAAGGTTATTCAGGTCTGTTGAGTAAATCACGTCACCTGCCGCAGTTGAGAGGTTTCCGGACACGCTGTTGAATATGTTGAACCCACCGGATGAAGCGACACTGCTACCTCCGTTCAGAAGGAAACCGGGCTTCCCGTTCAGGTTGATACTTATGCTGTTCGCGATGAGCGAAGCCCTTTGGGATGGGGATTCGCAGCGGATTGCGGCAGTCTGGTCGGCAGAGATTATGGAAGAGTTGAGGATGAGCATCGCGCCGCCTCCGTTAAGTTCCCCGCCGGAACCAGAGTTCTTGACTGTATTGGAACAGATT
>JBJEJT010000025.1:0-6000 GCA_051878255.1 Candidatus Cryptobacteroides sp.
ATCTTCCTGTGAAAGTCGTAACCGGAACTGAACATACTTGAGCATTTCTCATCATCGATGCCGTCCCCGCTGAAGGCCAGGCTGATGTACCACGGTAGTGCCGTGATTCCATAAACTCCGGAAGTGTGGTCGGAAATATTTTCCCTGTACCTTGCCGAACGGATGCCGTCCCCGTGCCAGGCTATGTCATACATTACTTTGTACAGGGCGGGTCCCATTTCTGAGCGTTCCTGGTGAGTCAGGTCGTTGTAGAGCCAATCGTATGCGCACAGGGCGCAAATCTGCGAATATACGTACCAGGCAATGTTCAGATTGTTGTCCACCCTCAACTGATAGTATTCTGTTGTGGCCTGAAGGATAGTCTTTGCATATTGCAGATATGTCTCATCCCTGCTGATGAGCCAGACCATTGCTGCATCGGATGCCCTGAAACCTATTTCGTGATTGGTGTTGTATTCACCGGAAGCCGCAAGAGAATCCGGGAATGAAATACCTTTTTCCATAAGGTCGTCCACGCGCTTTTTCATTGACTCGTAATGGCTTATGGCGTGCCCCGATGCATTTTCCCTTATTGTCGGAATGTCTTCTTCCGTCAGGAACATCCTCGGGTGGGCTTTGCGTACCCCAGACACGTCGTCAAGGCCGGTGCGAGTTGCCGTGGACATATCCACTTCCAGAATGTTTCGTACATTAGCCTTGAAGTCAAGGGCGCAGGAAGGAATATGCCTTTCATAGACAGCTGCCGAGGTGTGAAGTTTTATAGTGAGCGATTTTACAGTTCCCGGAAGCATGGAAGCCCAGATTCTGAGCTTGCCGTCTGTGACTGACACGGCTGACAAATCCAGGGAAAGTTCCGGGGAGCCTTGCAGAATCTCCCATTCCCCTGACTTCAGGTTCGCCTCTATGTTTCCGGACAAACATTCTCCTTCACCTGCAAGAATTTGCAGTTTCCTGACAGATTCTCCTTCCTTCAGCATCAATGAACTGAGTGTGATGTCTGCGTGGGATACAATTCTGGTCCAAAGAAACGGAATGTCTCCGGAAGGCAGCTTTGCATAGCTTTTAAGGGAACGACCCAGCATAATGTCTGCTCCTTTGTCGAATGATGACTCTGACGGCTTCTGCCCGCAGGGAATGCAGATTTGCGTCAATGGTGCATTCGAGAAGTTACCCTGGATGGAGGATGCCGGAAAGACGGCGTAAAAGGAGAGGCCGGTTTCTTCGCCCTGAAACTGCATCGGGACAGAGAATAAGGCTTTGGATCCCGCAGCTGTCAGTGTCTCCGATTCAAAGAGTCTGTCGGAATATGAAACTCCACTGGAATATGCAACGGCAATCCTGTCTCCTTCGGACCAGAGTATGCTTTCTCCGTTCCAATGCGTCTTTGTATTTTCCTCAAGAGAAGAGAACTTGACAGTGGTATATCTCACCCCTCCGTCAGTGGGCTCGTTCTGACAGGATGCAAGAGAGAGCATCAGCACTGTAAGCATCAAATATGTTTTTGGAGTATTCATTTATTTTTCCCTGTGACTTCAATCCTGCACCCGTAAGTGCCTGTTTTGTCAAATGAAATATGGAACAGCTTTCCTGTGTATTTGAATTCCACACCGATGACATTGTCATTCTCGAATGTTTCGGTGTCCGGAAGTTTCCTGAGTTTCTCATCTCCCACTTGGATAATGTGCATAAAATAATCAGTTGTACGTTCCGCTCCCGGTGAGACTTCCACTCTCCATTGTCCCACAAGGGGATGCTCATTCGGTGGTATATTGTTTCTCTGAGCGTAGCCATAGTCCTTTGGAGTCAGTTCAGGAATGGGCCAGTTTCTTCCTCCTGACCAGAACTGCTTGTCCGGCCCTCCGATTTTTTCCATTTGGGCATCAGTCGGGAAAAGTGTGCGGCAGATTGTTTTTCCTCCCTGGGATCTTTCTGAGAATTCCAGTCTGCCTTTGAAAACAGGTTCTGCCGCAGTATGAAACAGCCAGGTCTTTTTGTATTCAGCTTTGTCGGATACCACCCTGTCAAATATTACGAACACATCTGGAGCACACCATACCAGTTCCCTGACCACGAGGTCGGCCTTTTTCGGGTTGTAAGACCCGGACGCGTCCGAAGCCACATATACATACTCTTCGGTTTCTTCCAATTTCAGCATCTCAGAACCCAGAAGACAGCATTGTCCCCCGTCGTTTGGCATCTCAAGGCTCTTGTCTTCGCGGGCCGCAGGTCCTCCCCAATATGCCGGGAATACTTCATCAGGCATCAGGATTGTCACACAATTGTGTGCAACTGTGCGTGCATAATAATATGGGAGATGCCATCCCGGTTCTGGTCTGGTGCCGGAATCCAGAGCGCGGAAACCATATTTGTAGATTATGAAATTGTTGTTGTCGTAATGCTTGTGCTGACTTGTGACACCTCCTGTCACGAAGAGGGCGTAAGTGTCATCGTCAGTAACGCCTGACCGCATATACAATTGCCCCATTGTGTCGAAATACATAGATTTGGGCTGTTTTGCAGGTGAGGAAAGCAAATCGGGGGGGGCAGTATTGTCCAGAGGGTTGATTTTGTGCAGCAGCCTCATAAACGGAATCGCGTCCATCGGCCTGGTGGATGTGAATTTGGTCAGCAGCCTTGAAGCAACGGGAAGTATTTCCGGATGCTGTCCTCCGAACAGATTCGCGATTTCCCAAACGTGTGCGTTCATATAGGTGTGCGGCAGACGGCAGTTGTAATGGTTGCAGTCCCCGAATCCGTATTCCAGATTGTCGGGCAGCCTGATCCAATCCATATAGTTGAGGTAGCCCGTCATATAGGACATCCTGTCGGAAAGGTCAATACCTGTTGCAGACTTGAAAGTGTACATGAAGTCGTATTCGGCGTATGGATAGTAGGCGAGGGCATATCCCGGCACACCGGAAGCCCCTCCTCCGTTCTGACCGAGCATCCCGGAACGGAATTCCACCATACGGCAGTGAAGGTCATATCCGTTCTTAACCATATCCTCACAGAAACTGTCGTCAAAACCTTCTTTCCAGAAAGTCAGCCCGATATACCACGGAAGGACCGCAATGCCATAACATCCGGATTTGTAGTCGCTTATGTTTTCCCTGAATCTCGGCTGGCGCACATCCGGCCCGTGCCAGGCTATGTCGCACATTACATTGAACAGCCTCCGGCCCAGAACTTTCCTCTCGTATTTGTCGAGGTCGTTGTAAATCCAGTCGTAGGCACATAGGGCACAAATCTGGGTCAGGGCATACCACTCTATGTTCAGGTTGTGGCTAACCCTCAGTTCGTAATAGCCGGTGAGTTTGTCGAGTATTTCCCGGCACAGGTCCAGATACTTCTTGTCCTGGGTTAGAAGCCACAGCATCGCGGCATCGGAGGCATAATAGCCATACAGCCTTTCTGGTTTCCCTTCTCCCGTCTTGGCAAGCGGGTCATCGAAAACTATAGCTTTTCCGACCAGTCCGTCGGCTCTTTTCTTCATTGCCTCGAAGGTCTTCTGCTCGAAGGAAAATGCAGCCTTGCGTATTTGCGGTATGTCTTCGGCAGTGAGGAACATCCTCGGATGTGCTGTCCTGATGCTGTCCGTCCAAGAATAGTCATCAGACTTCAAGGGAGACTGGGCGTAGGCACTGAACAGTCCCGTCAATCCGAGCAGCAGGGTATATATCAATTTTCTCATATTGGTCTCAATTCCATCCTTTGTTCTGTTTGTAGCCGCACAGATCGACTTCACGTTGAGGAATTGGAAGGAGTTCGTGCTTGTCTTTCTGTGTGTAGCGTCCTCCCAGAAAGTAATCCTGCCCGTTCACATACCATTCACTCAATTTGTTGTAGGTGTCAGCCACAGTCTCATAGTAGATGCCCCAGCGAATCAAATCCTGCCTGCGATGTCCTTCTCCGACCAGCTCTTTTGCTCTTTCATCCCTTACCGCCTGCCTGAATTCCGTGTATGAAAGGCCGGATGCGAGGTCTGCCTGGGCAGAAGGGGAGTCCGGTGCAAGGCCGAAAGCCCTTCGCCTGACCATATTTATGGCCTCATAAGCCTCGGGAGTGGGAGCCTGGTTCAGTTCATTCAGAGCTTCCGCATAGAGGAGAAGCACATCCGAGTAGCGCAACAGGTACCAGTTGACGTTTGTGAAATTGTTGTCCACCAGATAATTGCTGTCCGGAACATAAATCTCCGTATCCCATTTGCCGCAAGTGAGGCGGTAGTTGTATTCATACCTCCAATTTTCCGCCCAGTCCTTATGGCTGCCCTTGTACTGCCAGGCCATTACAAAAGTTATGTCGGTATTTGCGACGCCGTCCACGGTTTTTCTCGTGTAGCAGACTTTTCCTTCCTTTGTATATTGGTAATCGGCATAGCTCAGGGCAAATCTTCTGTCATTTTCCCAATCCTTCCAGTTTGTCAGGAAAATAGGATGCAGATAGTAGAAGACGTTGTGCCCGTGATTGCCGTTGCGCAGTGCCCCCTGAACTCCCCGGACTCCGTTCACGTTGCCGACCCGGCCGCTGGATTCGTTTGTGGCCAAAGGGGACCAGTAGGACAGTTCCAGAAGGCTCTCATCGGGATTCCACTTGTTTTCGGCTGAATTGACCCACAATTGTCTGAAATCTTCCAGAAGATGATGCTGTCCGGATTTGACCAGCTCTTCTGCAGCATTTGCAGACAGTTCCCATTTTCCCGTGTCATTCAACGGATAACCTGCCCAGGTCGCGTAAACCTTGCACAGCAGTCCGAGGACTCCGCCTTTTGAGATGCGGAATGAATTGTCCTTGCGGATATTGTCTGCCTTTGCATAAGGCAGCACCTCTGCTGCGTACAGGAGGTCTTGCTCAATCTGTTTGTAAACCGCTTCCGGGGCAGCCTGCTTGAATTCATCAGCCCTGCGATAGGAGTCTTCTGTCGAAAGCACCAGGGGCACGTTGCCGAACCATCTCACAAGTTCGAAATAGAGCAAGCCCCTCAAAGCCCTGGCTTCGGCGACATAAAGTGAGCAAAGAGCCTTGTCGTCATCAGTGAAAGACGGCATTTTCCTGTCCATAAGTTCCAGAAAATAGTTGGCATCATAGATGGCCTGATATAATGCCTGCCAGGTCTGTTGTACATAGGATGAAGCGGGACCGAATGCGTTGCTGCCTTCTGCCCTCTGGGCTGTAAGTGAGCTGCCTTCAGCCTTGGCTTCATCAGTGCATAGATTGAACAGAAAAGGCAGGTTGTGGCGGTAGATGCCGTCAGTGCCGAGCCGGCTGTAAATCCCGAACAGCAGCAATTCTGCGGATTGAGCATTTTCAATGTCCGATTCATCCATCTGGAAGACCTTTTCGTCAAGCGAACAGGACGGGAGAATCAACGTCAGGGACAGAGCCGTAAGTAGTATGTGTTTGAGTTTCATAAGCGTCAAAAAATGAGTTCAACACCGAATGTAAAGACCTTGGTTCTTGGATATGCCCCATAATCCAATCCCGGCATCAGGGCACTTGAACTTACGCTGACTTCGGGATCATAGCCGCTGTACCCGGTCAGTACAAAAAGGTTTTCAGCACTTGCATACAGTCTCAATTTGGAAACATAGAGTTTGCGCATCCATTTCTGAGGGAAGGAGTAACCTATGGTGAGGTTCTTGAGCCTGAGGAATGACCCGTCTTCAATATATCGTGAACAGATGTCGTTTCTGATGTAACCTTTGGCTGAAGGAACTTTGTTGGAGGCATTTGTCTCAGTCCATCTGTTGCGGACCTCCCCCATCAGGTTCACCATTTCGAGGTCAGTCTGGTTGCAATACATGCGCTGGGCGTTGTAGATGTCGTTGCCGTAACAGAACTGGAGCATAAAACTCAGATCGACTCCGTAGAAATAGAAGGCATTGTTCAGACCTCCATAGAACAGTGGCTGTCCGTTTCCTATGGCAGTGCGGTCTTCGTCAGTGATTTTCCCGTCGCCGGTCAGGTCCTTATATTTTATGAATCCAGGATAAACTTTCTGCC
>JBJEJT010000026.1:0-5983 GCA_051878255.1 Candidatus Cryptobacteroides sp.
TCACTCGAACTATGTCCGTTATTTCGAATGTGGAAGGGCTAAGCTTATGGACGACATCGGTTTCTCCCAGACACGGATCGAAGCAGAGGGAGTTATGACCGCGGTGGCTGCCGTGACCGCACAGTACAGGTTCCCGGCGAAATACGGGGACAGGCTGAGGATAGTCACACGCCTGCGTGACCTCCCTACTGCGAGGATACTCTTCGAGACGGAAATCTACAATCAGGATGACGTGCTCTTATGCACCGGAACGGTAAAACTCGGTTTCATCGATGCGGTGTCACGCAGGCCGGTACGTTGTCCGGAAGACCTTCTCAAAGTTCTGGAGCCGTATTTTCCGGAGTGTGTAGCCTGAGAATGAATACAGCACCCAAGTCCGGAACTTGCGGGACTTGAGTGTACGAACCAACACATAAAACAGTCTTGATATGATGACAGTATTGCCTCTTGGCGTTTTCGGACCTTGGCAGATTGTTGCCATTGTCGCAGTGATAGTACTTCTTTTCGGGGGTAAGAAAATTCCTGAACTGATGAGGGGACTCGGACAGGGAGTGAAGAGCTTCAAACAGGGAATGAAAGAAGCTGACAAGGAGATTCAGGAAATCAAGCAGGAGATAGAGGCTCCTGTGGAGACTGAAAAGAAGACTGAGAAAGTCGGGAAAGAAACGGAAAAATAGGCTCTTTCGATACCTGAGAGTAGTTCCGGATTGAGGACGATGTCGAAGAATGACACTTCAGAAATGAGTTTCTGGGACCACCTGGATGTGCTGAGGGGAACACTGTTCCGTTCAGTGCTCGCGGTGTGCCTGGTTGCTCTCGTGCTGTTCTGTCTCAAAGACTATTTCTTTGATTCAGTGGTGTTTGCCCCTACCAAGTCAAGTTTTCCCACATATCGTCTCTTCGGAATAGAGACGAACATAGACCTCGTGAATTATGAATTGTCAGCCCAGTTCATGGTCCACCTCAGGGTCTCCCTGCTCGCCGCACTCGTGCTTGCTACGCCATACATCCTGTTTGAACTGTGGAAGTTCATAGCCCCTGCCCTGTATGAGAGGGAGAAGAAGAAGATACGTTTCGCGTTCCTCTTTGCAGGTGGGCTTTTCTATGCAGGACTTGTGACGGGCTATTTCATCCTCCTTCCGTTCATCCTGAATTTCTTCAACGGTTACGTGGTGAGTGATTTGGTGAAGAACACCATCTCACTCTCTTCTTATATGTCATCCTTTTTCTTGTCCCTTTTCTCGATGGGAGTGGCTTTCGAACTGCCTGCCGTCGTACTGGTCCTGTCGGAACTCGGACTTATAGACAAGGAGTTCCTCAAGAAATACCGCAAGCACGCCCTGGTGGTGATACTCATCATCGCCGCATTCATCACCCCGGCGGACCTCTTGTCAATGTTCATTGTCGCCCTGCCGCTTTATCTGCTCTATGAATTCAGTATTCTGATCTGCCGGAAAGGGGATAAGAAAGAAAGTGAAGCCGAAGTATGATTTCAATAAACTCTGTCACAGTCGCTTATGGAGGGTTTACCCTGCTTTCCGACATCAATTTCAATATCAGTGAGCAGGACAAGATAGGACTTGTTGGAAAGAACGGTGCGGGGAAATCCACTATGCTCAAACTGATATGCGGATTGCAGAATCCCACCACAGGCAAGGTCACCGTTCCCGGAAGTGTGAAAATAGGTTATCTGCCCCAGATTATGGAACACCACAGGGGCAAGTCCGTGATAGACGAGACTATGACTGCATTCCAGGAAATGTTCGACCTCGAGGCGGAACTGGACGGTATAACGGCTCAACTCGGCGAGCGAACGGACTATGAATCGGAAGCATACAGCAAACTGATTGTCCGTCTGAACGAACTGAACGACCGTCTTGCCATACTCCGGAACGACTCGCCCCAGGTGCAGGCGGAGAAGACTCTTATGGGGCTTGGCTTCAGATATGACGAACTCAGCCGTCCCACCGAGACATTCAGCCAGGGCTGGAATATGAGGATTGAACTCGCCAAGATCCTGCTTGGCAAGCCTGACGTGATGCTTCTGGACGAGCCCACCAACCATCTCGACATAGAGTCCATAGAATGGCTGGAGAATTATCTGAAGAACAGCCGATGCTCGATAGTCCTGATTTCCCACGACAGGAAGTTTCTGGACAATGTGACCAACCGCACCATTGAAATAATGCTCGGCAGGATCCACGACTACAAGGTCCCGTACAGCAAATATCTCGAACTCAGGAAAGAAAGGCTGGCACAGCAGAGGGCTGCATACGAGAACCAGCAGAGGATGATTGAGAAGACCGAGGACTTCATCGAGAGGTTCCGCTACAAGCCCACCAAGTCCAATCAGGTGCAGTCAAGGGTGAAACAACTTGAAAAACTTGAAAGGATTGAGGTGGATTTGGAAGACAAGTCGGCTCTGGCAGTGAAGTTCCCGCCGGCTCCCCGTTCCGGAGACATTGTTTACAAGGCTGAGAATCTTTCTCTGGGCTATGGGGAGAAAATCGTCTTCGAAGGTGCGGAAATAGAAATCCGGAGAGGGGAGAAAGTGGCTCTTGTAGGACGCAATGGGGAGGGAAAGACCACTCTGATGCGTGCAATCACGGGCAGCCTGCATCCTATGGAGGGCAGTTCCCGTGTCGGTTACAATGTGAGCATAGGTTATTATGAACAGAACCAGGAGGACGTGCTGGACCGCCAGGACACCGTATTCGGCACCCTGGACCGTATTGCCGTCGGGGATATACGATTGAAACTCAGGGATATACTTGCGGCATTCCTGTTCAGAGGCGAGGACATCGACAAAAAGGTGGCAGTGCTTTCGGGAGGGGAGAGGGCAAGGCTTGCAATGGCGAAACTGATGTTGCGTCCCTATAACCTTCTCTGTCTCGACGAGCCTACCAACCATATGGACATACTTTCCAAGGACATACTCAAACAGGCTCTGAAAGCCTATGACGGCACTCTCATCGTGGTTTCCCACGACAGGGACTTCCTGGACTCTCTCGTGGACAAAGTCTATGAGTTCCGCGACGGAAAGGTCAGGGAGTTTCTCGGGGGCGTGTCTGATTTTCTCGAAAAGCGTCGCTTGGACAGCCTGAATGAACTTGAGCGCAAGGGTCCACAGGAAACCGTTGCAAAAGCGGATACTCCCGGGGCAGGGGAATACCGTCAGCAAAAGTTCATTTCCCGGGAGGAACGCAAGCTTCGCAACCGCATCTCCTATCTTGAAAAGAAAATTGACGAGGTGCAGTCCCGGATGAAAGAAATCGAGACCGTTCTTGCGAATCCGTCCCCTTCGGATGATTATATGGAACTTACAAGGGAATTTCTCGAACGCAAACGGGACCTCGATGCAATGACTGACGAATGGGCAGAACTTTCGGACAGTCTGGAATAGACGGCAGATATTTATTCAGAATCATAAACTATGGAAGACAACAAGACTCAGATGCTCTATGGCATACATCCGGTAATGGAGGCAATCCTCGCAGGTCGCAGCATAGACAAGGTGCTGCTCAAGCAGGGAATGGAAGGGGAGCAGTTCCGTCAGCTCTACGCCCTGATCGGGGAAAAGAAAATCAACTGTCAGTTCGTGCCGATGGAAAGGCTCAACAGGGCTGTTCGGGGAGCGCACCAGGGGGTCGTGGCTTATGTGTCGAAAATCGAACTCATCTCCCTTGAGGAAATGGTGGAAAAGGCTCTTGCAAAGTCATCCGAGCCGATTCTGATTATTCTGGACGGAGTAAGCGACGTACGAAACCTCGGGGCAGTCTCCAGGACTCTCGAATGTGTCGGAGGCAGCGGAATCATTGTGCCTGCAAAGGGCGGTGCTGCGATAAATGCCGAGGCAGTGAAAGCATCGGCAGGTGCGCTCAACCGAATCGATGCCTGCCGGGTGCCCAATCTCCGCTATGCTGCCTACTATCTGAAACAGTCCGGTTTCAGGATTGTCGCTGCGACGGAAAAGGTGCAGAGGTATATCTACGATGCCGACCTGAGAGGACCGGTTGCAATAGTGATGGGTTCGGAGGGAAAGGGTATTTCCTCGTCAATGCTGGAACTTGCGGATGAAAAGGTTGCCATACCGATGGCTGGCAACATAGGTTCCCTCAATGTCTCGATTGCGGCAGCCGTCGTGATGTATGAAGCGGTCCGCCAGAGGCTCGCATAACCCGTTTTTATAGGGCTTTTTCTGTTTACAAATGCCAATAAATGCGTGTAACAAAAATGTTTTAATACAAAACATAATTGTTACACGCATTGATTTTCAACTATTTGTTTTCTTTCTTGATTTTTGTCAGAAGACAGTGCAATGCGGCGGCAGAAAAACGCTCGATATTGCGTGCTCTGTCATTCCTGTAAGTGAAAGACCTGGTTTCAGTTCCTTTTTCAGAGGCAACCCCCACCCATAGAAGTCCTACTTCCTTGCCTTCCGAGGCTGATGGACCGGCGTTGCCTGTGGTCGCCAGGGCATAGTCGCTCCCGGTCAGTCGTCTGACTCCCTCTGCCATCGCGGCTGCACATTCTGCACTTATCACAGTATGCTCCCTGATGATATCTTCAGATACTCCCAGGACCTTTGCCTTGACTGCGGTGGCGTAGGATGTGACAGAGCCGAGGTAATAGGCGGAAGAACCGGGTACGGAAGTAATCAGTTGAGAGACCATACCCCCTGTGCAGGATTCAGCCACGCTCAAAGTCAGACCTTTGTCCGCAAGCATCCTGCCCACCTCTTTCTGCAGGCTGCTGTCGGAATCGGCATAGACGATGTCCCCGAGTTCCCGTTTCAGTTCTCCGAAAAGTCCGTCCAGCAACTCTGAGTTCCCGGCTTCATCCCCTCCGAACTTTGACAGTCTGAGCCTTACGCCCGTCAGGGTGTTCGGGAGATAAGCCAGGTGTACGCCATCGGGCAGGGAGTGTTCCCAACTGCCTATGCGTTTGGAGAGGGCGGATTCTGCCATTCCGAAAGTCATCACGGTCCTGTGGGTGATGGTTCCGCATTCGAAGTGCGTGCAGATGTCCTCCAGCACATCCGGAAGGGCGGCGATGGTCTCGAAAGGCACACCGGGCATAGAATAGAGCCTGGCTTTGTGACCGAAACGTTCAGGACTGAACGGAAAGACCATTATGGGAGCCGTACCTTTATGATTCAGTATGACTTCGCAGGATTCAGGAACTTTCGCCTGGGCTATGTTCACATCCAAAAGGTCAAGTCCCCTGGAGTGCAGGATTTCTTTCACGATGGAGAGCTGCCTCTCATCCATTCGGTAGGTCTCGCATCCGCTGAGCCACGCCAACGCCGGTTTCGTGATGTCGTCATCAGTGGGTCCGAGCCCTCCGGTAACTATCACTATTTCATTGTCTTTCAATTCATTTTCGAGGGAGGTGACAATCTGGTCCCGATTGTCACCGATGGAAATCATCCTACTGACTTTAATGCCTTTTTCGTTCAGGGCACGGGCTATGGCTGAGGAATTGGTGTCCACAATCTGTCCGATGAGTATTTCATCTCCGATGGTGCAGACAGATGCGGTAATCTGATTGTTTTCCATATCATTCGGCAGGGGTTCCTTTCCCCTTGGTCTTTGAGGAAATGTAACTAACGATGTCATTGACAATTGACGGTCCTTCTCTAAAGAATCCGGTGAAGACCTCCACGAGTACGGCTCCGGCTTCGAGCATCTGCATCGCTCCCTTTCCGTCCATTATGCCTCCCACTCCTATTATCGGAAGCAGTCCTTTCGAGGCTTCGTGGATATGTTTCACAAACTCCAGGTTCCTTTCAAAAAGGTCCCTGCCCGTCGTGTCGCTGATTGAACGGACCGTCCCTCCAGCCACCACTCCGTCTATGCCTGAACTCAGGCAGCAGTTGATGAGTTCCTCGGTCTGGCTGTGGGTCAGGGACGGGATCAGGCGCACGAGTATGGGCTTGTTCACATCGTAGATCGCCAGGTTCAGGACGCCGCCGCTGTCGCGG
>JBJEJT010000027.1:0-5979 GCA_051878255.1 Candidatus Cryptobacteroides sp.
CACCACCGAACTGACCTGGGAGAAAGTCAGGAGTTGGAACATAGGTATGGACTTCGGTCTGTTCAACAACAGGCTTACCGGGTCATTCGACTATTACACGAGGTACACCGTAGATATGATGGGTGCATCCCTCGAACTTCCGTCCATTTTGGGCTACACCACCCCGAAGACCAACAACACCGACCTGATGACCTACGGATGGGAACTCGAACTGGAGTGGAAGGACCAGTTGTCCTGCGGATTGTTCTACGGCTTGAAGTTCCTCCTTTCCGACTCGCAGACCATAGTGACGAAGTATCCGAGCAATACGACAGGTTCCATAAGACAATATGTTCCTGGACGCAAGCTCGGGGAAATCTGGGGATATGAGACCATAGGCATAGCGAAAAGCCAGGCGGAGATGGACGCCCATCTGGACCAGCTGGACCAGAACTTCCTCGAAGCCAACGGCTATTATCCTTCGGAACTGCGTCAGGGACAGTCTGCCCTCGGAAGCGGATGGGGCGCAGGAGACATAATGTACAAAGACCTCAACGGTGACGGACGCATTTCCACGGGGGACGACACCATAGACAACCACGGCGACCTGAAAGTCATAGGCAACAGCACCCCTCGCTACCATTTCGGAATAGATATCAACCTCGCCTGGAAAGGGATTGACTTCAGGATGTTCTTCCAGGGAGTGATGAAACGCGACTACTGGCAGAGCAGTTCCTATTTCTGGGGAGCCAACACCGAACCGGAATGGTCTGCAGCCCTCGTCCAGCACCTCGATTTCTACAGGGACGAGAATTCCAAGCTGGTGCAGGACGGGATAATGGACATAAACACTGACGCGTATTACCCGAGACCATCTTTCGACAGGGGCGGGGAAGGCAACGGAAGCAGTGGACGAAACCATCAGGTGCAGACCCGCTACCTCCAGAATGCAGCCTACATAAGGCTTAAAAACCTCCAGATTGGCTACACCCTGCCGGAAAAATGGACCAGGCCTGCGAAAATCGAGAGGCTCAGGACTTATTTCTCCGCCGAGAACATCTGGACCGGCACCTCGCTCGCAAGTATGTTCGATCCGGAAACCATTGACGGAGGCAACAACAACACAGAAAAAGACTGGAGGACCTACAACAACGGCAACGCATACCCTCTGTCCATCCAGTTGTCATTCGGAATAAGCATAACCTTCTAAGAAATGAAAAAGACATCTATACTCTGCTTCCTTGCCGCGACAATTCTTTCAGGCTGCAATAGTTGGCTGGACAAGGAGCCATTGTCACAAGTAACACCGGACCAGTATTTCACCAACGAGTCCGCAATACTTTCCTTCGTGGACGGGCGCTACACCGATTTCCTGCCAAGCCACGGCGGATGGACTTCCATAGACGGATATGATTTCGGAAGATTCCAGAGCGATGCCACCACGGACAATCAGATAAGTGCCTCCGGTCCCGGAGACAAATACCTGTCACTCTGGCTGGTACCTCAGAGTGGAGGAGGGTACAGCTTCAGCAACATATACAAAATCAACTGGTTCCTCGACCAAATCAAGGAGAGGTACGAGGCAGGAGAAATCAGCGGGAGCAAAGCCAACATAGACCACTATGTCGGGGAAGCGTATTTCCTGCGGGCTTACGGCTATTTCGACAAGCTGCAGGCTTTCGGGGACTATCCCATTGTTACCGTCCCCCTGCCGGACAACAGGGAAGACCTGATTGCCGCGAGCGTCCGCACTCCGAGGAATGAGGTGGCACGCTTCATCCTTTCCGACCTCGACAAAGCAATTGAACTGATGTCCGCAGCCGAGATGGGAAACACGAGGATTTCCACCGCTGCAGCATATCTGCTCAAATCCAGGGTGGCTCTGTTCGAGGGCTCCTGGCTCAAGAATTTCAGCGGGACCGCATTTGTTCCAGGAGGTCCCAGGTGGCCTGCAGGCAAGGATTACTCTTATCCTGCGGGCAGTCCGGAAGCAGAAGCGGACTGGTTTTTCGATGAGGCTATGAAAGCGGCGGAAGCGGCGGCAGAGGGCAGGGTACTCACTCCAAACACCGGAATGGTGCAGCAGTCTGAATCCGACCCTGCCAATCCGTATATGGATATGTACGGGACTGAAGACCTGTCGGACAACAGCGAAGTCATACTGTGGTGTCCCTATGGCAGCAACCTCGTCGGTCACAGCGTCGTGATGTTCGCCCAGAGGGGAAACAACGGCACGGGGCTTACGAGAAGCCTGGTGGACAGTTACCTGTGCAGCGACGGTCTCCCGATATACGCCAGCCCTTCCTACAAAGGTGACGGAACGTTCAGCGATGTGCGCAGCAACCGCGACAGCAGACTGAGCTGTTTCCTCAAAGAACCAGGGCAGCGCAACTACATCTGGCCCACCACTGAAGCGAACCAGGCGATAGAAATCGAACCGGTACCCCAGTTTACCGGAGCCACGGTCACATACTGCACCGGATATTCCACCCGTAAAGGCAATTCCCTGTACCAGAAACAGGCAGGACAGAGAACAAGCAGCACAGGGTGCATAGTCCTGCGCAGCGCCGAAGCCCTGTTGAATTACATAGAGGCGTGCTATGAGAAAACCGGAACCATTGATTCAAAGGCAGACACATATTGGAAGATGCTCCGGGACAGGGCTGGAGTGGCCCCGGACTGGAATACGACGGTCTCTGCGACAGATATGGCAAAGGAAAATGACTGGGGTGCCTTTACTGCGGGCTCTCTCATCGCCCCCCTGAGATACAACATAAGGAGGGAGAGGAGAAGCGAATTTGCCTGCGAGGGTCTGAGATGGATGGACCTGGTGCGCTGGAGGGCTTTGGACCAGTTGATTGACAACCCATACAATCCTGAGGGAATACATATCTGGTCCACCGGTATGCAGGAAATCTATGAGGCAGCCGGCATACGTCTCTACAACGATGGTTCCGCGACAAGCAATGTCTCGTCCTCTTCGCTGAGCGAATGGCTGAGACCCTACCAACTGACTTCAAAACAGCAAGGTTACAATGGTCTGGGTTGGAAGATGGCATATTATCTGTACCCTATAAACGCCAAGGAATTCCTGCTGACAAGCGATGACGGCAAGGACAAGGACAGTTCGCCGCTATACCAGAACCCGTACTGGACCAAAGAGGCGGACTCCGGTCCCCTGCAATGACGAAAAATTATGAAAAGATACGTAATTCTCTTTGTAGCAACACTTTGCTGCGTCTGGAACATTCAGGCGCAGCATTTGTCATTTCATAACATATCCTCCAACTCGCAACTCCCGTCCGGGGAAACGAGGAAATTGTGCCAGGACTCCGACGGGTATCTCTGGATTCCGACATCCAACGGACTCGTGAGATATGACGGCTACGATTTCCTGTTCATCAAGACGGACAAATCTACACAGAAACAGGTTCTCTCCGGATATGTGAACCTCGTGTCGGAAGACGGGTACGGAAACCTGTGGATAGGCACCAACAACGGTCTGTTCCTCCTGGACAAGGAAACGGGAACCCTCAGCAAGAAACTCACTCCGGTTATGGACAACAGCCATATCGAGGCAGTGCTCCCGGCAAAGGACGGGACGGTCTGGGTGGCTACCAACAAGGGACTCTTTGCAAAACTGGCCGGCAGCGAGGATTTCGCCTACTGCACGGAAAAGGAATGGGGTATAACTCCCACAGATATGAAAACCCTCGCTATGGACAATGCCGGCTACCTCTGGATAGGGACCTGGTCGGAAGGATTGCTGCGATACGACGTGAGGGGAAAGAAAGTGATCAGGTTCAAATCCCTGCCCGAGTTGAAATCCCCCCACACACTGTTTTTCGACAGGGACAGGAACCTGTGGGCAGGCACCTGGGGCAGCGGACTTCTGCGTCTGGACAACCTCTACTCCGCTTCCGGACCCAACATCACTGTCTATCGCAAGGGCAGGTCGGATACCTCCCTGCTGGATGACATAATCTACTGCATCAACCAGGACCCCGTCACGGGAGACCTGTGGATAGGCTCGCGCTCCGGACTGAGCATACTGCCCGAAAAGGACTTGCTCAACCCTGAGGCGGCTTTCAGGAACTATTCCCCGGACAGACCCGGCTATGACCTGCCATTCAATGAAATCAACTCCATAATCCCGACAAGGGACAACTATATGTGGCTCAGTTCGGGAGGCGGTGGAGTCTTCTACACGGACACCAGGACGAAGGAAATCGAGGGCAACAGTCTGAATTCCATAAGGAAGAAATACGGCACAAGTTCCGTGAGGGCGCTGTCCCATTCATCGGACGGGGTTCTCCGGCTATCCATATCCGGCTACGGACTGTTTGAATACGATATGGAGAAGGACAGGTACACTAAGTTCCAGTCCAATTATATCCAGGATTTCATTGAAATTGAAGACGGGCAGGTGCTGGCAGGCAGCGAGACGGGAATAATGGTGTGCCGAAAAGGACAGCTGCCCTACAAAAAAGAAATTCCTGGCTTCTCCGACCCTTTCATTACCCGTTTCCACAAAGACCTGGACGGGAATCTGTGGGTGGGCACAAGGGAGGATTTCGGCATTCTCACAGAAGACTGGCGCTATGTCAGCATAAACGGAATGTTGCGGAATCCGGACGATTCGATACCTCCCTGCCTGGTCTGTGACCTGACTTCCGAAAGCAGCGGAAGCATCTGGGCTGCGACTTCCGACAACGGCATCTTCCATTTCAAACTTACCGAAAACGGCTATGAACGCAATCACATCGAGATGCCCCTGACGGACGGTGCGCTCTGCCTCTGCTCCGACTCCGGGAAACGCATCTGGGTGGGGACGGAGAACGGGCTTTATGTCATAAACAATGGAGAGTTGCAGATGGTAAAGCCCGGAGACGCCCTCCTGTCCAACGGGACTGTGGTAACCAACATAAGGGAAGACAGGAACGGAAGTCTTTGGATAGCGACCAACAAGGGGCTGATCCAGATGAACCGCGACAAAGACGGAAATCCGGACAGAATCTGCCTGTTCACTTCAACCGACGGTATGACGGACAACTACATACCGCGCAACACAATAGAAGAACTTGAGGACGGTACCTTTCTCATAGGTTCGGCACACGGCATTTCAATCGTGCCTCTGTTGCCGTCCCCCTCCTCGTGGGAGAGGGAAGGCGAAGATATGGTCACCATCACCGACTTCAAGATATTCGACAAATCCTTAAGAACCTTACCCCCCCCGACAAACAGGACGTAAGCAGATACGCCATAGACAGGAGCAGTGATTTTGTGCTCAAACATTCGCAGAACAACTTTACCATAGAATTTGCGAGAATCAATTTCAGGCATCCCGGTTCCACCAGATATGCCTATATGCTGGAGGGCTATGACCAGGACTGGGTTTCCACCGACGCAAGCCACCGCAACGCCTATTACAACAACCTGAAGCCCGGCAAATACCGTTTCTTCGTCAAGGCATCGAAATCCAACGGGGAGTGGACGGAACCGAGAATCATACAGATAAGCGTGAAACCGGCGCCCTGGGCAAGCTGGTGGGCCAAGTGCCTCTATGCCGTCATCGTGGTCCTCATCGCGGCTGTCGTCCTGAAAATAAGCAGGAACCGGCTGCAGATGCAGAAGAAGATGGAAGTGATTGAAATCAACAGAAAGAAATCGGAGGAACTGAACCACAGCAAATTGCAATTTTTCACCAATATCACCCACGAATTGATGACCCCTCTGACCATCATCATTGCGGCAGTGGAGGAATTGAAAACGGAAAATCCGGGTGTGAGACAATACGAATTCATTTCTGAAAATGCAATGAGGCTGATGAGACTGATCCAGCAGATTCTGGAATTCAGGAAGGCCGAATCGGGAAATCTGAAACTCAAGGTAGTTTACGGGGACATCACCTCATTCGTAAAGAACTGCGTTATGGCATTCGAACCTCTGTCCCAGAAAGAACAGATTGAATATAAGTTCGAGTGCTTGGGGAAGAGCCCC
>JBJEJT010000028.1:0-5960 GCA_051878255.1 Candidatus Cryptobacteroides sp.
GATAAGCACCGGCCCGGCTGTACATTCAACTGCCTGTTTCTGGACCGGATTCAGCCCATCGAAAATTGTTGTTGCTCCATTCGGCATCTCTACTCTCCTTTATTGTTTTTGGGTTGCGAAAATAGCAAATTTTTGTGTAAATTTGCGGCGCTTTGTGGCTTTTGGACAAAATTGACACGAAATACTCAAAAACACATTTATAATGTCAAACAACATCTATTTGAAAAAGGGCCTCGACATTCCCCTGGAAGGAAAGGCGGCCCTCAGCACCAGGAAGGTGATTGCTCCGGACATTATCGCCGTCAAGCCTGCGGATTTCCGTGGTCTGGTTCCCAAGCTTCTCGTGAAGGAAGGCGAAAAAGTCCTTGCAGGTACACCGGTAATGGCTGACAAGATGGCTCAGGACATACTTTTCGCTTCTCCTGTAAGCGGGGAAGTCGTGGAGATTGTCCGCGGCGAAAAGAGGAAGTTGCTTGAAATCCGTATCAAGGCCGACGCGACACAGGAATATGTCGATTTCGGCATCAGGAAGCCATCGGAGCTGGATGCGGAATCTGTCAAGAAAGCTCTTCTCGAAAGCGGGCTCTGGCCTGCCCTCATTCAGAGGCCTTACGGCATCATCGCCAATCCTGAGATCAGACCAAAGGCGATTTTCGTTTCAGCGTTCAGCACCGCACCTCTTGCAGCTGACACCGAGTTCGCCCTCAGGGATGATTTCTCCGACATCCAGACTGCCGTCAATGCCCTCAACAAACTTACCGACGGTGGCATCCACGTCTCTTTCAATGCCCAGACCTACTCCGGAACTCCTTTCCACAAACTGGAAAACATCATTCCGCACACTTTCTCAGGTCCGCATCCGGCAGGCAACGTCGGCATCCAGATTCATCACATCAGCCCAATCCGCAAGGGCGAGACAGTCTGGACTGTTTCGATGCTGATGCTCGCCGCAATCGGCAAGCTTTTCCGCACGGGCAGATACGATGTGAAACGGAAAATCGCCATCACAGGTCCGCGTGCCGTTGAGCCTGCTTATGTGAACTGCGTTCCTGGAATGGCGATGAAAGACTTCGCGTGGTTCTATCCGGAGCCTGAGAAGCTCCGTTTCATCAGTGGAGACGCGCTTTCCGGCACTTCAGTCGGCATCGACGGTTTCCTCGGATTCTACGATAATCAGGTAACCATCCTCAAGGAGGGCAACGACTACGAGATGCTCGGTTGGGCAAAGCCTTTCAGGACCAGCCAGTTCAGTTCGTCAAGGACCTATTTCTCCTGGCTTACCCCGAAGAAACTCTACGATATGGACACCAATCTTCACGGCGGTCCGAGGGCTTTCGTGATGTCCGATGTCTATGGCAAGGTGCTCCCTATGCACCTTTATCCGGTATATCTTGTGAAAGCCTGCCTCGCAGGCGACATCGAAAAGATGGAGAAATACGGTATCTATGAAGTTCTGCCGGAGGATTTCGCCCTGTGCGAGTATGTCTGCCCGTCAAAAATCAACATCCAGTCCATCATCGAAGACGGAATCAGTCTGATGCTGAAGGAAATGGCTTAATTTGAACTGCTATGAACGGATTAAGAAAATTAGTTGACAAAGTTAAGCCGACCTTTGAGAAAGGCGGCAAACTCGGATTCCTCCATTCCACATTCGACGCATTCGAGACTTTCCTCTTCGTTCCGAACACCGTCACCAGGAAAGGTGCGCACGTGAGGGACTGTGTCGATATAAAGAGAGTGATGATAATCGTGGTGCTTTCACTTGTTCCGGCAATGCTTTTCGGCATCTGGAACACCGGTTACCAGCACTCCCTGGCATACGGTCTCGACTGGGGCTTCTGGCAGATTGTGGGCTATGGTCTCGTGAAAGTCATTCCGCTTTACCTTGTCTCATACATAGTGGGTCTGGCGATAGAGTTTACCTCTGCACAGCTCCGTGGACACGAAGTGAATGAGGGTTACCTCGTTTCCGGTATGCTCATCCCACTCATAGTGCCTGTCGATGTCCCGCTTTGGATTCTCGCGATTGCAGTCGCCTTTGCGGTAATCTTCGGCAAGGAGTGCTTCGGTGGCACGGGTATGAACATCTGGAACCCTGCGCTCCTCACTCGTGCATTCCTCTTCTTCTCCTACCCGAGCAAGATGTCCGGCGACACGGTATGGGTGGGCGGACTCGGAGCCGGGGAGAACGCCTGGTGCGGTGGTCCCGTCGCTGACGCATTCTCGGGAGCCACACCTCTTGCCAACCCGACTGCGGCAGGTCTTGCAGACCACGGCTACACCCTGTTGAATATGTTCCTCGGGACTGTTCCGGGTTCTGTGGGCGAGACTTCCGTAATCGCCATCCTGCTCGGAGCCATCATCCTCATAGGAAGCGGCGTGGCTTCCTGGAAGATTATGTTCTCTTCCGTAATAGGAGGACTTGCAGTGGGTTATCTCGGATATGCCTGCGGAGCAACCGACCTGCCGGGCTACTACCAGCTCGTTATGGGCGGCTTCCTCTTCGGAACCGTCTTTATGGCAACCGACCCTGTGACCTCGGCACAGACCGAATGCGGCAAATGGATTTACGGATTCCTCGTGGGTGCCCTTGCCGTGACAGTACGTCTGTGGAACCCGGGATATGCGGAGGGAATGATGCTCGCCATTCTCCTTATGAATACTTTCGCACCGCTTATTGACCATTGCGTCATCTCCTGCTCCATCAGCAGGCGTGCGAAAAAAGTCAAAGTCGCAAAAAACTGATGATTATGAATACAAATAGCAATACATACACTGTCATCTATTCGATAGTTCTTGTGGTTGTCGTCGCTGCGATTCTGGCTTTCACTTCCCAGGCTCTCAAGGACAAGCAGAACGAGAACGTCAAGTTGGAGACCATCACCAAGGTCATCTCCGCTGCCGTGCAGGCAGATCCCGACTATGTCATTGCCGAAGATGCCGACATCCTCGATGAATATCAGAAACTTGTCGTGGACGCCTGTTTCGTGGATGCGGAGGGCAACTGCACCGGACAGATGAACATAGGCAAGGAGGACAAGAAAGCCATCGAGGTGGCTTCGACTTCGGACCTCAAGAAACAGAATGACATCATCAAGAAAATCGAGGCAGGCGATGCAGCTGCTGCAGCCAACCTCAGGCTTCCTGTCTATATCTTCGACATAAACGGACAGAAAGTGACTGTCATCCCTTGCTACGGTGCGGGTCTTTGGGGACCTGTCTGGGGCTATCTCTCATTCACTGAGGACGGACGCACTTTCGGCGGTGCCATCTTCGACCACAAGAGCGAGACTCCGGGCCTTGGTGCCAAGATTACCGAGGAGCCGTTCTACAGCCAGTTCCACGGACGCTCAATCACTGACGAGGGTTACTTCGGAGTAATCAAGGGCGGAGCCAGGGACAAGAATCACGAAGTGGACGCCATCTCAGGTGCTTCCATCACTTCCGGTGCAGTGGGCACGACCGTCCGCACCTGGGTGAAATACTACCTTCCTTATCTCAACAGGCTTGCTGCGGAATCTGCTGCGGCACAGGAGCCTGTGGCTGAGGAAAATGTTGAACCGACAACAGAGGAGGAATAGGCTATGAAAGACATCAATTGGAAAGAAACGCTTCTCAACCCCATATTCAAGGGTAATCCTATCACAGTCCTGGTGCTCGGAATCTGCTCCTCACTCGCAGTTACCGTGCAGCTCAAAGGTGCCTGTGTGATGGCACTTTCGGTAGTCATAGTCACCGGACTTTCAAGTTTCGTGGTTTCCCTCATCAGGAAATCCATTCCGAACCGAATCCGCATCATAGTCCAGCTCGTCGTGGTCGCCCTTATGGTGATTCTCGTGGACCAGGTGCTCAAGGCCTATGCCTACAGCGTCAGCAAAACCCTGTCGGTCTATGTGGGACTCATCATCACCAACTGTATCGTGATGGGACGTATCGAGGCTTATGCCCTGGGCAACAAGCCAATCCCGTCACTCCTGGACGGTCTCGCAAACGGAGCAGGCTACGGAATGATACTCATCATAGTGGCTTTCTTCCGTGAACTTCTCGGAAGCGGCACACTCTTCGGCTTCAGGATCATTCCTGAGTCATTCTATGCCGCAGGTTATATGAACAACGGTCTTGTAATCCTTCCTCCGATGGCTCTCATCCTCCTGGGCTGCATAGTCTGGGTCCAGAGGGGCGTCCAGAAAGAACTGCAAGAGAAATAACAGCAAACTCAGTTGATTATGGAATATTTAAGCTTATTCGTAAAGTCGATTTTCGTCGATAATATGATTTTTGCATACTTCCTCGGTATGTGTTCATACCTGGCAGTATCCAAAAACGTGAAGACGGCTTCAGGACTGGGTCTTGCCGTTATATTCGTATTGCTCATCACGCTGCCGGTAAACTACCTCCTCAACAAATACGTGCTTTCCCCGGGGGCTCTCAGCTGGATTCCAGGTATGGAGAGCGTGGACCTGAGTTTCCTCAGTTTCATCGTCTTCATCGCGGTCATAGCGGCGATCGTGCAGATTGTGGAGATGGTGGTGGAGAAATTCTCGCCGGCGCTCTACTCTCAGCTCGGTATCTTCCTCCCGCTGATTGCAGTGAACTGCGCCATCCTCGGAGCCTCGCTCTTTATGCAGGAGAGGGATTTCGTGAATGTTGGAGAGGCTACGGTATATGCCCTGGGTTCAGGCATAGGCTGGTTCCTCGCAATCGTCTCCCTCGCCGCAATCCGTGAGAAGATGTCGTATTCCAACGTGCCTGCACCACTCAAGGGTCTCGGCATCACATTCATTACCGTGGGTCTGATGGGTATGGCATTTATGACTTTTATGGGTATTCAACTCTAACAGTGGAGGGTATTTGAAATGAATGAAATGACTATTACAATAATCAGTGCGATGGCGGTCTTCACTGCCGTTACCCTGATTCTCGTATGCCTTCTGCTGATTATCAAAGGCTATCTTACCCCGAAAGGCAAGGTCAGGATAAACATCAACGAAGGCAAGAAAGAAGTGGAAGTCACTCCCGGCGGAGACCTTCTCCACACCCTGGCTGAACAGAACATATTCCTGCCCTCAGCCTGCGGTGGAAAAGGAAACTGCGGTCAGTGCAAATGCCGCGTGGTCGAGGGTGGTGGCACCATTCTCCCGACCGAGGTGGGCTTCTTCAACCGCAAGCAGATAAACGACCATTGGAGGCTCGGCTGCCAGGTCAAGGTGAAAGAGAATCTGTCCATCGTCATTCCTGACTCCGCACTCAGCGTCAAGAAACTTGAATGTGAGGTCATCAGCAACGACAACGTGGCTACTTTCATCAAGGAGTTCACAGTCAAGCTTCCTGAGGGCGAGCACCTCGAGTTCAAGAGTGGAGAGTACATCCAGATTGACATTCCTGCCTACGAGCTCGACTTCAAGGACATCGACGTTTCCGACGAGTACAAGGCTGACTGGAACAAGTACGGCTTCTTCGATTTGCACTCTTCCAACCCTGTGCCTACCGTCAGGGCTTACTCGATGGCTTCCTACCCTGGAGAAAAGGGCATCATCAAGCTCAACGTGCGTATCGCCACCCCTCCTTTCGACAGGAGCGTGCCACGCGAGCAGGGTCCTAAGCTCCTGCCTGTCAATCCGGGTATAGGTTCATCCTATGTGTTCACACGCAAGCCTGGGGACAAGGTAATCATCAGCGGTCCTTTCGGAGAGTTCCTTCTCCCGAAGAACGACCCGGATTCACAGGAGTACATCTTCGTGGGTGGCGGTGCAGGTATGGCACCTCTCCGCAGCCACATTATGGAACTCTTCAAGACATTGAAGACCAAGAAAGAAGTGCACTACTTCTATGGCGCGAGGGCTCTCGTGGAGGCATTCTACCTCGAGGATTTCGCCGCTATCGAGAAGGAGTTCCCGAACTTCCATTTCCATCTTGCGCTCGACCGTCCGGATCCGGCAGCCGATGCAGCCGGAGTGAAG
>JBJEJT010000029.1:0-5956 GCA_051878255.1 Candidatus Cryptobacteroides sp.
TTCCTCGGAGGCAGAGGTCGGCAGGACTGCAAGGTAATGCTTGAGCAGGCGTCCGTAAGAGGAGAACTCCACCATCTTCGGGTCCACGAATACGAACTTCAGTTCGGACGGGTGCTTGGCATATAGGAGAGATGAGACTATCACGTTCAGCCCCACTGACTTGCCCTGCTGGGTGGCACCTGCCACAAGGAGGTGCGGAGCCTGGCAGAGGTCGAATATTTTGTCCTGCCTGGTAATGGTACACCCTATGGCTACCGGCAGTTCTGCCTTGGTTTCCCTGAAAGCCTGGTCATTGAGCATAGCTTTCAGCGGCACGATGGAAGATTTCCTGTTGGCAACCTCGATACCAACCGCATCGTCCAGTTTCACGACCCTGACTCCCTTCGCCCCGAGCGAGATGCCTATGTCGTTCTGTATGTTCTTGATTGAGGCAAGCTTGACTCCCGGAGCAGGAATCACGCGGTAGAGAGTGACAGTCGGTCCCGGGATGGCAGTTATGTCCTGCACCCTGATTCTGAAGTTCTGGAGGGTGGTACGTATTCTCTGTATGAAATCCACTTGCTCGGAATGTGGCACGTTATGCTGGCTTGAAGCGTAATCCTCCAGCAGTTCCAGTGACGGAAAGACGAAACGTTCCAGTTCAGTGCGGTTGTCTATCCGCGGGAGTTCTTCCCTGACTTCCAAATCAAGTTCCTTGGTCTCCATTATCACATCCTTGCCTGCTTCCTCTGCCGCATCATCCGAGCCGGTTTCATCCTCTTCTGCAGCCTCGGAGCCCCCTGCGGATTCCTCCGTCACGGTTTCCCCGTCCAAAGGCTGGACATTCTCTGGAAGAGCCTCAGGCTCCACCGGTTCCGCAGTTCCTGCCGACTCCGTTTCCAATGCCTCAGCCGATTCCGGAGACTCCTGCACGGATTCAGGCTCCCTCACCGGTCTCTCCTTGACGAACCAGAGGGCAAAGCGGCGGCTGGCAAGCAGCAGCCACAGCACCAGACACACCAGCAGGATCAGTCCTGTCCCGATTGGTCCTGCCCAGGTTTCACATAGCCTGATGCACTCAGCCCCTGCAAACCCGCCAAGCCCACCTCCGAAGAAATGATCGTCCGAAACCAGGCCGGACACGTAGGAAAGTATGAAAGAGAACAGGGGAGTGGCTATGAGCAGGGTCACCGCAGTCTTGAATGACAACCTGTACCTGCCTGTCTCACATAGGTGAAGCCCCAGAATTGCCAGAAGCACGGGTACACAGAAGGCAGACAGCCCGAAACAGCCTCCTACCAGGAACCAGGACAGTTTCAGACCGAGTTTCGCCCCGAGGTTCGCCGGAAGCGCGGAAATGTCTTCCCAGCCAAGGATGCTGTAGTCACTCTTCCAGGTGAAGAGGTACGACAGACAGCAGATGAACACATAAATTCCTGCCACCAGGAGTATTCCTCCGACAATCCTCTTGAACAGCAGCATACTGCTCCTGTCCATATTTCTGAAGAAATTGATGATGAACGGGAATCTGTATTTTTTTCTGGTGTTTTCCTTCTGTTTCTTCGACAAGGCCATTTCTATCTGTATTTTTTGTTGTTCTTGCCGTTCTTCCTCTGATTCATAGGCTTGCGCGGGTTCTGTCCCGGCTTGAGATAGTTGGAGTCAGCCCCGACACGACCGAGCTGTATACCCTCGGGCACCTTGATTCTGCCGTCGGAAAGTTTCTCTATGTCCTGGAATATGGTTTCATCTGCCACGCTGTCCTTGTTCCAGATGAGGTACTGAGTACGCATATAGATTGCAAGGGAACGGATTACGGCAGTCTTGACATCCCCGTCCTCCATACCTGCCACGAGGTTTATCATACTCTCTATGTTGCGTCCGTACTGAGTCGCCCTGATTGGCTTGCGCACGACGGGCGGAACTTCCGGACGGGTAAGCGCCTGCTCCGGTGCAGGCATAGGGTAGGGAGCGTCAATGTCCAGGTCATAACCCGATATTATGAAGAGGTCATCCCAGAGCTTGTGCTCGAAGTTTTCCTGACGGTGAACCTCGTAGTTTATGATTTCCATAGCCTTGACAACAGCTTTCGCCTGCTCGGAGCGTTTCTCCCGTGACTCTATCTTCTTGAGACTGTTTACCATATCGAGAATGGCGCGACCGTACTCCGGTTTTACCAGCCTTTCCTTTTCTGTGTTGTAAATCAATGTTCTGTTTTCCATAGTCGTTCAAATAGTAGCGCAGACTGCAAAGTTAGATGCTGTTTTGTTCATCTGCAAACAAAATTTCAGACTTTATAGGCAAAGCCTGCTAAACCACCTGTACCACATCGTCCCCATACACATACCAGAGATATGCCCGCACGGAACCATACCCCATCTGCCTATAGGTGCAGGCATAGTTTTCCACCTGCGCGACATACTCCTGCCTGTGATTGCCGAACTTATAATCTATGATACACACTTCAGTCCCTCTGATTTCCACCCTGTCCGGACGCAGTTCCTCCCCTTGGGGAGTTATTATCCCCCTTTCGTTCAAGACCTTGACCGACTCTGAAAACCAGCCCCTCCGCACTGCCGAAGCCAGACGCCTGCCGAGCAGTTCCTTTGCGGAAGCCCCTTCTTTCCGGGTGAGGTCGCCAGCCTCCACAGCAGCTTGAACGGCGGATTCCAAATCGGCAGGTACGACCACCGAAGACAGGAGATTATGCAGGACTATGCCCCTGAGCCTGTTTTCGTCCTCCCCGTCTTTGAGGAAAAACTCCGAAGCATCCCGATCTATGCGCAGACGGGATGAGTCCATAGGATAGGAGGGATAGCGGCTTTCCAATTCCATTTCCTTGACTTGCCTGCAGTAGCGTCCGGAATCCTTCTTGCCGGGCCGGGCGTCGAGAATGTCCCCGGCACTGCAAAACTCCCCGAACAGGTATTCGACATAGCCATCTCTTTCCAGCCTCTGCGACTTCAGTCCGAGGGAGGCACTCCCGAGGTCGGACGAGAGATAACTCATAAGGGCGTCTGCGGCATTGGAATAAATGCCGGTATCGTCAGATTTCCAGGACGTCTTGCCTGCCACGATGTACAAGCCCCTTTCCGGTCTTGTCATTGCCACATAGATGAGATTCAGGGCATCGATGGCCTGGGAGAAACACTCGCTGTGATAAGCCGGTGCGAAATAGGTCTCCACGCTTCCGGACGATATTCTCGGCTTGAAAACCATATCTCTCACTGATGAATCGAAAATTTGCACAGCCTTGTCCAGTCCCGTATTTCCACGCACTTCCGCAGGAACCTCAGGCTCTGCCCAAAGGTCGGTCTGCCTGAAGAAAGTTATGTCATTGACATAGGGCATAATCACATAAGGGAACTCCAGACCCTTGGATTTGTGGATGGTAATGACTCTCACGGCATCACTTGAAGCCGGAGATGCTATCTTGACCGATTTGAAGTCCACATTGCTATCTTTCCAGGCTTTCAGGAAATCCTTGAGCCGGTTTCCGTTGATTGATGTCCAGTTCTGCATCCAGTCCACGAAAGCCTGGACATAGAGGGTGTGGGCATCGACAAGTTCCGCATCGAATTTCTTGAGCGCCCGGATTATTTCCTCGGTAAGAGAGAGCAGTGACGTCTCCCCTGCCGAAGGAGTAAAGCCTATGGAATGGGCGAGATAGCCTGAAGCCTGATTCCCCGGATTCTCCACCGAGGACAGCACGGAAACTATCTTCCTGACCACAATGGAGTTATTGACTGATAGGGAATCATCGGATATGACCGGGACACCCTTTGCAAGCAGTGCATCGGCTATTCTCTCTCCGGGGGCATTGTTGCGTATCACAATGGCTATCTCCCCGTATCTGACTTTTTTCCCAACGTGGAGTTCCTCCACGAGTTCCAGGGTCCGCTTCAGTATCAGGTCTTCCCCGGACTTGGCTTTCCGGGCATCTTCGGCGGTGAAGCAGATACGTACTTCACCAAGCCCGCCTTTGCGGCTGACATCCTGGCACACATCCCCATAAATCCCTTCAATCAACCGTCCCTGTTCCTGAGGGAAGTTGGCAGCGGTTTTCCGGGAGATGAAGCGGAAGAATCCGTTGTTGAACCTCACCACGTTCTCTTCCGTCCTGTAATTGACCGACAGTCTGGGGCGTCCGTTTCCATCGACCAGTTCGCCCGAATCCGGGAACTCCGTCCCCACCTCCCTGTTCAGCAGGTTCCAGTCCGAATCCCGCCAGCGGTAGATGGACTGTTTCACATCGCCTACAATGAGATTGTCATTCCCGTTGGCGTTGCTCTCCCTGAGCAGGGGCAGGAAATTGTTCCACTGCACCAGGGATGTGTCTTGAAACTCGTCCAAAAGGAAATGTTCATACCTGACCCCAGTCTTTTCATAGACAAAGGGCACATCCGAGCCGTCCACGATCCGGCTCAGCAGGCTGTTGGAATCCTCCAGGCAAAGCACATTCCGGTCTTTTGTCAGGCTGGAGAACGAGTCGTAGAGTTCCCCGCAGATGCCGAGCCCGTAGGAGATGTCCCTGATCTGGAGGGCAGTCCTGTACGCCTTGTAATACTTTGACGGTCCGGCAATTTCCGAATCGGACACGTAGAACAGGCTGACGAGGGCTGCGGCAGACTCACTGTAATCCGCCGGGAGGGCGTCCGTCTTTCCCGCACAGGATTTGAGCAGCAATTTGGACGGATTCAAGATTCTCCTGCAGAAAGCCTCCGACGGGGCCTTGACTTCTGAACGGTCCGACAGTTGCCCGTAGTCCCTCACCACACTGAAAGTGCCTTTCTGACAATCCGACAGGCTGATTCCTGCCACGGAGAAACAGGACATCAGCTGTCCTGCCACATAACGGACACTACTGTGAAATTCCCGGACAAGACGGTCGCAGGACTCGCGGAAAGCCCTGATATTGTCCCGGGAGAATTTTGAGGAAAGGTCCGAGATGCCGTGGGCTGCCATCCAGTCGAGGAAATGCTGATTCTGCAGGTCGGCGGCAGCAGAATAGAGTGTTTCGTTAATCCGGAAATAGCCTTTGGAGGCAATCTGTTTCATTGCCGAGTCTTTCAGCCATTCCACCAGCTCGGCGTTGTCGTCGGAAAGCGCCTCCAGAAGCCTGTCCACCGACTCGTTCACGATCTGGGACTTGTCCAATTCCAGCTGATAGGACTCGAACTGCCCGAGTTCCCTGGCAAAGGAGCGCAATATCTGCTGGAAGAAACGGTCTATGGTATATATGGAAAAGGAACTGTAGTCGTGCAGTATGGACTGAAGCAGGCTGCGGCATCGGGACCCGAGGATTTCGGCACTGCGGCAGACCGAAGGCACGAAATCTTTGTAATAATCGGAGGATGACGGGGAATGTGCCAGGATGTCGAGTTCCTTGAGTATCCTCGCTTTCATTTCAGCCGTGGCCTTGTTGGTAAAAGTCACGGCAAGTATGTGACGGTAGGGATATGGGTCCTTGTCATACGCCTGCAGCAGCAGGGATATGTAGGTGCGTGCCAGAGTATATGTCTTTCCGGAACCTGCGGATGCTTTTGCAATGGTAATCATTCCTGAAAAGTTTAATCATCGTCCACAAATCATTCTGAAGTCACACCACGAGCAGGTGGTCGTGTTCTCCGTGCGCCTGAACTCGGGATGACCGTCCAAGTCGAATATCTCATCCAGGCAATCTTTCAGCTTATCGGAAGCATAGGAAACGACTTTCTCGGTGAGCCTGTATTCCTTGACGGCACCGGCATAGAGATGGGAAAGGGAATATACTGTATTCACCGTCTGCCTGTTCCCTTTCAGCGCCCTGCCATCCCCATTCAGCCTGAGCATCAGGTTGTATATGAAGAACTGCAGCGCTATTTCCGGGGTGTCCTTTGATTCCGGATCAAAAATTGAATCGAAGACACGGCAGGCGCAATCTTCGTCATCCCCGGACTCTCCCATTACCATCATCTCCTTGTCGGAAACTTTTCCA
>JBJEJT010000030.1:0-5929 GCA_051878255.1 Candidatus Cryptobacteroides sp.
CAGTGAAAATCGCCAGAAGGATGATGACTACAGGAAGAAGGACTCCTGTCACGAGAATCTTAACAGTCTTGTTCATTATGTTTCAGTTTATTATTTTTCCGAAAATTCATTCCGCATTTTTCCAAAAAACTTGACAAAGTTATGAATTAGATTTATGAATTGCAATAATAATTGTTAATTTTGCAAGCCGCAACAAAACGGCGGCAGAGACAGGACATCCGTATATGGCAGATACAGGCAAAATACAGATTTTCGACACTTGGATTAGGGAATCCGGGAAGATAGTCATATCTTCCCACCTGCACCCTGACGGGGATGCCGTAGGCAGTTCCTGTGCGCTCGCCTGCTATCTGAAAGACAGGGGCAAGGATGTGGCTGTGGTACTCCCCGACCCGGTTCCGGACAATCTCTGTTTCGCGATCAGTCCTGATACTGCGGCGCTGGTCTGCTCCGACCTCCGGACCTGCACGGAACTCATAGCCGGAGCCGACCTGATTGTCAGCATAGACTACAACCGCCCTGACAGGACAGCCGGACTTGCGGATGCCATAACTGCCTCGAAAGCACGCAAGGTCCTTATAGACCACCACCTGTTCCCGGACTGTGGAACCTACGGGCTGGTTTTCTCTACTCCGCACACGTCTTCCTCCTGCGAGGTTCTCTACGGCATACTCAGGGATATGCCGGGAGTGGACGGAGAGATTGGCAAGGCTGGAGTGGAGGTATGCAGGCTGCTTATGCTCGGGATGACTACGGACACCAACAACTTCGCCAACTCCACCCTCCCATCCACCCTGCGGATGGCAAGCGACCTTCTCGCGGCGGGAGTGGACAGGCAGGGGCTGCTGTCCGGACTTTATGAAAGTTACCGTGAGAACCGCCTCAGGTTTATGGGCTTCTTCCTGAAAGACAGGCTGAAACTGACGCAGTACGGACTTGCCTATGCCGTTGTGACCTCGGAGGATATGGAGGACTATGACATACGCGAGGGGGAGACCGAGGGTTTTGTGAATATGCCCCTCGGGATCGCCAGGGTGCGTATGAGTATCCTGCTCAGGCAGGACGGGGACGGATTCAGGGTCTCCATCAGGTCGAAACGCGGCGTGTCGGCAAACCGCTGCGCCTCGATGTATTTCAACGGAGGGGGACACGAGAACGCTTCCGGCGGCAGGCTTGCGGCACAGGCGGAATCGCCCGCGGCAGCCCGGATTCTGATGGAAAAATATATAGAAGACTGTTGCGAGGTCTTCTTCAAAGACGAGAAACTATGGAAATCGGAAAGTTGAACATACGCAGGACGGTGTCGGCGCTGCTTGCAGGTCTGCTTCTGGTTTCCTGCAGCCAGCAGCTTCAGACCACCTACGACAACCAGGACAAGAAGATAGACAGTTTCATAAGCAGCCAGCTGTCGTCGGGCAAGGCGTTGCGCGTCTTCGTGAACGGAGGCAGCAGCAGGCTTGTGCTCAAGGAGGGCGAGGGTGCGGACAGCCTGAGTGTCAGCGGCAAAGTGACTTTCTACTACGCCGCCTACACATTCACGGGAAGTCTCAGCCAGAACAACCTCTTCGACACCAACCACGAAGAGACTGCCTCGGGAAGCGGATGGGGTGGCACCGGGATAGACACCAGCCCACGCACGCTGGACCTGGGTGCGGACCGGGTGGTGGAAGGACTCCGGAACGGACTGTTCGGGGTAAAGGCAGGACAGGAGTGCTACATCCTGTTCAACGGGAAATACGGATTCGGCTCCAAGCCGGTTGGCACGGTTGATGCTAATTCAGCGCTGCTCTACCACATCTGGGTCGAATCGATACAGAACTGAAATGATACGGAAAGAACATACTATGGACAGAAAAATCATTTTCGCCGCAGCCTTGGCGACCCTGATTTCCGGCGGATGCGCCAAGGAAATCGATGCCGGGATTTACGATGACGAGACAAGATACCTCAAAGCCTGGCTCAAGCAGGACCACAGCGACATCGGAATAACTATAGACCTCAGGAACGCCGAGACGGGTATTCCGGACACCCTCGGACGCGGGGTTTTCCTGCTGGCTGAAACAGAGGGCAGCGGAACGGTAGCGGCAAGCGGGAATTACGTGAGGGTGAAATATCTGGAACGGCAGATGTCCGGTGGCATAAACTCCTATTCCACGGAATACGTGGCAAAACAACTCGGCACTTACGACAGGACCTATTACTATGGAAACATCGGGGAGGACGGGAAGAAGGATGGTGCCCAGACTTTCTGCCTCACTGCGGGACTGTGTACGGCGGGATTCGCCGATGCCGTCAAAGGAATGAAAGAGGGAGGTACGAGAACGGTGCTCGTTCCACAGTGGCTCAACACCACCAGCGACTATGTGACGGAAAACGAATATCTCAACGCCTCCAATTCGGATGCTTCGTCCGTAGTCTATGACCTGACGCTGCTGAAAGTCATCGAAGACTTCGACCAGTACAGGATAGACGAAATCGAAACTTTCCTCAAGGACAAGGTCTATGACAAGATGTTCTACGATGACGGCACCCCTGTCACAAGCGTGGACAGCATAGGCATAGGATTCTATTTCATCCCGATTACCGACACGTCCGGTCACGTGACTTTCCCGTCCGACACCACGATAAAAATCAACTACACCGGCTACAGACTTGACGGACAGGCTTTTGACACGACGGTCGAAAAAACCGCAAAGGACAATTACATCTGGTCCGAAAGCACCACCTATGAATCCAAGAGCGTCACCTGGGGCGAAAGTGCCGGAGAAATCACGATGGACGGAAGTTCACTCATCAGCGGCTTCACGAAGACCCTCTGGCAGATGAACAAGGGCAGGGGCATAGGCATCTTCTGGTCCACGCTCGGTTACGGCAGCAGTTCAAGCGGCAACAGGATTCCTGCCTACGCCCCGCTTATGTTTGACGTGGAGTTTGTGATAGAGGAGGAGTAAGGCATAATGGCGGAAGACACGGAAATCAAGGAAAGCCGGACGGGCGCAGTGCCCACCGAACTCGGAACCGAAAAAATCTGGAAACTGCTCAAGGGCTACGCACTGCCTGCCATCATCGCGATGACGGCATCCTCGCTCTACAATATGGTGGACAGCATCTTCGTGGGGCAGGGAGTGGGACCTCTCGCAATATCCGGGCTTGCAGTGACATTCCCGCTGATGAACCTCTCCACGGCATTCGGGACACTCGTGGGTGTGGGAGGCAGCACTCTCCTGTCCATACTTCTGGGACAGAAGAACTACGTAGGTGTCCGTAAGGTGCTGAGCAATATCATCACGCTCAACATAATCATAGGACTTGTATTCTCAGTCACAGCCCTGCTTTTCCTCGACCCTATACTCTATTTCTTCGGGGCAAGCGACAACACCATCCCCTATGCCAGAGACTATATGAGGATAATACTCATAGGAAATGTGATAACCCACGTCTATTTCGGGCTCAACAGCGCGATGCGTGCCACAGGAAATCCCAAGAAAGCAATGGGGCTGACGATTTTTACCGTGCTGTTCAACACTGCCCTCGACCCCCTGCTCATCTTCGGACTGGATATGGGAATACGCGGGGCTGCGTGGGCGACTGTGATTGCACAGGCTCTGGCAATGATAATAGTGGTACTTCATTTCCACCGCAAGGACAAGGAGATACGTTTCAACACCGGTGTCATAAACCTGGACCGGAGAATCGCGAGGGACTCGCTTGAAATAGGTTTCGGTCCTTTCCTGATGAACGCAGCCTCCTGCGTGGTGGCACTGTTCATCAATCAGCAGATGGGCAAGTACGCCGGGGATATGGGCATAGGCGCCTACGGTATCTGCAACCGCTTCACATTCCTGTTCGTGATGATTTCTATGGGACTGAACCAGGGTATGCAGCCCATTGCAGGGTACAATTACGGGGCAAGGCTCTATTCTCGGTTAAAGGAAGTCTATCTCAAGACCGCCCTCCTTGCCACCATCGTTTCGGTACTGTGCTTCGTGGTCTGCGTTTTCTTCCCACGCACTGCCTGCTCCATTTTCACTCACGATGAACAACTACTCGAAATGTCATCGAAAGGCTTGAGAATTATGAACATAGTATTCCCGATAGTGGGATTCCAGATGGTCGGCACCAATCTTTTCCAGTGCCTGGGTATGGTGAGCAGGTCCATCTTCCTGTCCCTGTCCAGACAGTTGCTCTGCCTGGTTCCCCTCATCTATCTTCTGCCGCTTTTCTTCGGTGCGGAAGGGGTATGGCTCAGTTTTCCGCTTTCGGACTTCATTGCAAGCATACTCACTGTCATAATGCTCGGCAGGCTGTTCTCAAAGTTCAACAAAGTCAAGGACGGTGATGCGCCGGAACTCATAGGAGGCAAATTCTGATGAAAAAGATTATTATCAACATCGGCAGGCAGTTCGGCTGCGGGGCAAAGGATGTGGCAGATGCCCTCGGACAGAAGACAGGAATCAAAGTCTATGACCACGAACTTCTCAAACTTGCTTCACGGGACTTCGGATTCAGTGAATCCCTCTTCTGTGGAAGCGATGAGAAAAAGAGGGCGTTTTCACTGTCCTCACTGTTCTCCAGCAATTTCTTCGGAGGGCAGTTTATGAACGATGACGCCAGCCTTTTCGCAATGCAGGCGCAGACCATCAGGAACATTGCGGAGAACGGTTCCGCCATCATCATAGGCAGGGCGTCCAACTACATCCTGAGGGAACTCGACTGCTGCCTGGACATCTTCCTTACCTGCCCGATAGAAGAAAGGGCACGCAGGGTTTCCGAGAGGGAGGGTATGAGCCTGGAAAAGGCTTTGGACCATATAGGACGTATGGAAAAGGAGAGGGAGGACTTCTACAACACTTTCACTTTCGGCAACTGGGGCGTGGCATCGACCTACGACCTGTGCATAGACACGTCGCTTCTCGGAGTTGAGGGGACCGCTGATATGATACTCGAATTTGCAAAAAGGACGGGAAAATATGAGGCTTGACGGGAAGAAGGTTCTTATATTCTGCATTGGCATCGGGGCTATCATACTCGCCATAGTCATTCTGGGCTCGAAAAAGGCCAGGAAACCTGAGAATGAAAGCTCCCGTGAACGGCAGTCCCTCAATTTACGTCTCAAAAATGAAATGTCCGATTTCCCCGGAGTGGAGAAGATGGATGCGAGAGTGCTCAAGTATATGAGCTACTGGCATCTGAAAGGGGCACAGATAGCAGTTGTCCGCAACGATTCCCTGGTCTTCTGCAAGGGATACGGAATCAGCGACAGTTGTGCCACCCCGGACAGACCGGATTCCACCCTTGCGATGGGTCCAGGAAACATTATGAGAGTGGCTTCCGTCTCCAAACTGATTACGGCGGTCGGCATTATGAAACTTCAGGAGGAGGGACGGCTCAGCATAGACGACCAGGTGTTCGGTCCGGAGGGCATACTCTGCGACAGCACTTTCGCCATCCCGGAGAAACGCCTGAAAGATTATTCAAAAATCACCGTGGAGCATCTTCTGAGACACCAGGCTGGTTTCCGCAGGGACCCGGTGTTCTCAGCCCTCGACGTCAGCAGGCAGTTGCAACTTGAAGGACCCCCGCAACTGGAAGACTATTGCTCCCTCGTGCTCGGGAAAAGCCTCAAATTCGCCCCCGGCAAGAGCAACAGTTATTCCAATTTCGGCTATATGCTTCTGACCGAGATAATTGAGAAATGCAGTGGCGAAAATTACGAAGACTACATCCGGAAACACGTCCTCGAAAACTGCGGATGCTACGATATGCACCTTGCCAGGAACTACTACGAGCAGAAATATCCCAACGAGTGCCGTTATTTCGTACACGAAGGCGACGGGAAGTATGTCGAGGAATACAACGGAAGCGGACGGATGGTGCAGAGATGCTATGGGGGCAATGACATCAGCCTGTTGAAAGGGGCTGGGGCGTG
>JBJEJT010000031.1:0-5853 GCA_051878255.1 Candidatus Cryptobacteroides sp.
TATCTCCGGTATTCAATCAGATTGACTTCCGCAGCGAATGTGGGGCTGCCGGAAGCATAGATGGGGATGTTCCATCCAGGTGGGAGTCAGGAAATGAGGAATGGTGGTAGTTTAATTAATGAAAATGCAACCGAGATGAAAAAGAAAAATGTATTCGGAATGTTCCGTTTGTTGTCATTCTTTGCGTGTGGAAAAGTTGAAGTGCCTTCTGGACAGACAGACTCCCCTGCAGGGAGCGACCTCTGTCTGTATGCTCACAGCAATCAGTTGGTTTCAAAGACAGTCCTCAATGATGAAGACTGGACCGTTTCCTGGACTTCAGGTGATGCTTTGACCGTTTTCAATGCCGGAAGTGGGGAAACAACCTATTCAGGCAGGTGCAAGTTCGGAATCAAGGATGCCGCAAAGGGCCAGTTTGCACTGTCGTCTGGAACACCGGTCTCGGGGAAAGAATCGTATGACTGGTACATCGCATATCCTTATATGGAATTTGCATCGGCTCCCGGAAGCACAAAGGGCTACACCATAAACAGGACCCCCGTTCAGAAAGGGTACAACTCTTCAACTCATCTGTCGGGGTCTGATTTGCTTGCTGGAAAAGCATATGATGTACCTGACGGCAAGGCTCCGGAGGTTCAGTTGGAACATATGAGCACTTTGTTGAGGTTCAAGGTGGTAAACAACAGCGGTTCGGCTGCAGCCATTACCGGAATGGTGCTGGATGCCACCTCCGGGGGAAGTTACATCACAGGTTCCTTTTCAATGAATTGGGGCGATGCCGATACGAAACCGGCACTGGATGCCACTCAAATGGGGTCTTCCAAAGACTATACCTGTTCCCTCTCTGTCGTGGATGCTGAGACAGGCTCCCCGATTGCCGAAACCATCGAACCGGGAGGGTTCGTCTATATCTATATGGCCGTGGCACCATTCTCGATTCCGGAAGGGGAAAGCATAGGGATAACCGTGACCGGCTCCAATGGAGAGAGCAAGCAAGTCAAGACTTTTGCCTCCGGCATAGAGTTCAAGGCGGGAACATACAACACGGCGACCATTTCCTATGAAAAGGTCCTCTTCTATGAGACCTTTGGCACAGTGGCTGTGGGGACAGGTAGTGTCGCTACCTACGATAAGTCGGGACTTACCACCTTATATGCCGAAGACAAGGAAAACTACTCATATACGGCTTATGGCAATGCTTCTTTCCAAACCGACTCGTACTCAGGGCAAACCACAAGCGGGGCATATTGCCGTTTTCCAAAGAAGGACGCTGCTATTACTATCCTGAATATCGATTTGCACGGCAGCCACAGTCTGACTTTCTCGTATCTCAATGACATTGAGTATCCTATTGCTCTAAAATGGAGATATTATGGAGAAGAATCCTGGACAACTGTTGCGACGTCCTCGGAGACAGGGACGGTTTCCATCGACTTCACAATTCCCGAAGAGAAGGCGATAGACTTGCAACTGCAACTTACTTCAGACGTTTCAGACAATGTTTATGCAGCATTGGACAATTGCAAACTCGTGGCGAAAGATTGAAACGTGCTTCGTTTGGAGCGTGGCGACCGAGGGCTGCCAATGATTACACATCGGCGCCCTCTGCCGCCATTTCCAGATATCCGCACAATGAAGACCACATCGACCGTGCGTCCCTGATCCCAAGACTGTAGGCTGCCTTGAGCTTTGACCTGTCTTTCTCCAGCCGGGCTACATCGATGTTCCCGGAGGGACGGAGCACGAATATCCTGCCCTCGGATTCAAGTTCTTCAATCTGACGCAGACGGTCGTTGTAGCGTTGGTTCCTCAGTCTGAATGCTTCCTGCAGTCTCTTGCTGCAGGGGTAGAAAAGCCGGCTCAGCAAATACAGCCGTTCAGTTTTCACATAGCCTTTGGGGTGGGTGAGCACCACGATGATCTTGTCACACCCTTCAGACATACATTTGTCCAAAGGGATATTGTCGGAGATTCCTCCGTCCAGATACGGAATGTCCCCAATGAAGACTTTCCGGGAAAGGAACGGCAGGGAGGCGGAGGCTCGCACAATATCCATCTGGGCTTTTGCGTCAGTGATCTTCATATATTCCGGTTCCCCCGTCAAGGCATTGGTGGCACAGGCGAAAAAGTCCACGCCAGATTTTGCGAATGTCTCATAATCGAAAGGGTCGAGTTCGTCGGGCAGTATGCGGTATGCGAAATCGGCATTGACTATGTCTCCTGTCCGGAACAGGGATTTGAAACTGATATAGCGGGGGTCTCCAATCAGACGCAGATTGTACCTCAGCACTCTTCCCCTTTGTCCGGAGGGCAGATTGATGCCGAATGTGACTCCGGCAGAAGTCCCGCAGATGGTGTCGGCACGGAATGAATGGTCCATAAATACATCCAGCACCCCGGCTGTGTAGAGCCCGCGCATCCCGCCGCCCTCCAGCACCAGCCCGATCTTCGGTCGGCGCTGCGCTCCCGTATTGGTTTCCTGTTTCATAGATACACTTTTGTCGCCATATTCGTGCAAATATACTAAATCCCGGAATCATAGTCACAATCGTGCAGGGCAAAAAAAGTTTGCGGTATGAAATAAAAAACATACATTTGTAGGCTAAACAGGAAGGCTATGGTCGAAATCTTCTACAGGGTGAACGGACAGATGACCGTTTCAAGGTCAGAGGCTGATTTGACCTCGATCAATCTGCAGGATGTGATATGGATAGACCTCCTCACTCCCACAGGAGATGAGAAGAGGGCTGTGGAGGCGTATCTGGGAACAGTGATCCAGAGCCGTGCCACTGCCGAGGAAATCGAGTCCTCATCCCGTTTCTCCGAGACCGATGCAGCCATATTCGCCAACACTAATTTCGTGATTCCCGGTCCCGAAGACTATTTGATGGAAACGGTTTCTTTCATCCTGAAAGGCACCACCCTGACCACCCTGCGCGAAGTCCAGCTCCGCAGCTTTACCGAACTGCAGCGCCGTCTGATGGTCTTTCCGAAAATGTACACCAACGGTTATTCCGTCTTCACCAGCATACTTGAGCAGCGCATCGACTCGGATGCCGATATGATAGAGATTCTCTCCAAGGAAATCGAACAGTACAACCACAAAGTGGGGCTTGAAGAGGACATCAACGAGGAGTTCCTTTTGGACATCAACCAGTTGCAGGAAAACACGATGCTCCTGCGGGAGACCATTGTGGACAAGCAGAGGGTGATTTCCAGCATACTCAAGTCCCCGAAATGTCCCAAGAGCATACAGACCAAACTGAATGTGATGCTCAAGGACATATCCTCTCTGGTGAACCACACCAATTTCAGTTTCGAGCGTCTGGAATACCTCCAGAATACTGTCCTCGGTATCATCAACCTCGACCAGAACAAGATAATGAAAGTCTTCACTCTCATTTCCCTGCTTCTGATGCCTCCGACCCTCATCGCATCTTTCTACGGGATGAATGTGGTCCTGCCGATAATCCCCTCCGACAGCCCCTGGAACTGGGTGATCATAATCACGATGATGATAATTTCAGTGCTTATCGTATTCCTTCTTCTCAAACGGAAAAAACTTCTTTGAAATTAGATAAATTGTCACTATATTTGTGCGCCTTTTGATGACAGGGGCGCGCAATTCGTGTAAGAACCTGTCACAAAGCACACTAAATAATGTTACACCCCTAATTGGTAAAAAAATCAAATTATGGAAGAAAACAAAACTATCGAACAGGAGACACCTGTGGCAGAAGCACCTGCAACGCCAGAAGTACCGGCAGCAGAGGCTCAGCCTGCAGAAGTGGCTCCGGCAGCAGAAACCAGGAAGGTCTGCAGCAACGCTTCAGTGGCTCCCGAAGATTTCGACTGGGATGCCTTTGAGAATGAAGGTGAGTACGGCGACAAGTCTCAGGTTGCCGAGGCTTACGGAAAAACCCTTACCAAAGTTGCAGAGGGCGAGGTTGTGGAAGGCACAGTCAGCGCCATCGGCAAGAGGGAAGTGGTTGTCAATATCGGTTACAAGAGCGAGGGTGTCATAATGGCTCCTGAGTTCCGTTACAATCCTGACCTCAAAGTAGGTGACACCGTGGAGGTTTACGTCGAGAGCACCGAAGACAGGAAAGGCCAGCTCGTTCTCTCCCACAAGAAAGCTCGTCAGTTGCGCTCCTGGGATATGGTTAATGAAGCATTCAACAACAATGAAATCGTCAAAGGTTACGTCAAGACCCGCACCAAGGGCGGTATGATCGTGGACGTTTTCGGAATCGAGGCATTCCTCCCGGGCTCACAAATCGACGTCAAGCCGATCCGCGACTACGACCAGTTCGTCGATAAGACTATGGACTTCAAGATCGTCAAGATCAATCAGGAGTTCAGGAACGTGGTCGTTTCACACAAGGCACTCATCGAGGCTGAAATCGAGGCTCAGAAAGCTGAGATCATCAGCAAGCTCGAGAAAGGCCAGGTGCTTGAGGGAACCGTCAAGAACATCACCAACTACGGTGTATTCGTGGATTTGGGCGGTGTCGATGGTCTCATCCACATCACTGACCTCTCCTGGGGCAGGATCAACCATCCTGAGGAGGTTGTTTCCCTCGACCAGAAGATCAATGTCGTCATCCTCGACTTCGATGAGAACAAGAAGAGGATCGCCCTCGGTCTCAAGCAGCTCCAGGCTCATCCTTGGGATGCACTTGACGCCGACCTCAAAGTAGGAGACAAAGTCAAGGGCAAGGTCGTCCTCATCGCTGACTACGGTGCATTCGTCGAGATCGAGCCGGGCGTAGAGGGACTCATCCACGTTTCCGAGATGTCTTGGTCTCCAAGGCTCCGCGTTGCACAGGACTTCCTCAAGGTAGGAGACGAAGTGGAGGCTCAGATTCTTACCCTCGACCGTGATGAGAAGAAGATGTCCCTCGGTCTGAAGCAGCTCGTAGAGAACCCTTGGAAGAACATCCGCGAGAAATATCCTGTAGGTTCAAAGCATACTGCAACTGTACGCAACATCACCAACTTCGGTGTGTTCGCTGAACTTGAGGACGGTATCGAAGGTCTCGTACACATAAGCGACCTCTCCTGGAACAAGATCAAGCATCCGTCAGAGATGATTGCTCCGGGCGACAAGATCGATGTCGTAATCCTCGACTTCGATGAGGACAATCACAAGCTCAGCCTCGGACACAAGCAGCTTCTCCCTAACCCTTGGGATGAGGTTGAGTCCAAGTACTCCGTGGGAACAGTCGTAGATGCGAAGATTGCAAGCATTGGTGACAAGCTCGCAACAATCGAACTCGACCCTTCAGTCGAGGCTGTATGCTTCAACCGCGAACTTATCAAGGAAGACGGCAGCAACCCTGTTGCAGGCGAGACACTTCCTTTCAAGGTTGTCGAACTCAAGAGAAGCCTCAAGCGTGTGGTTCTTTCCCACGTGAAGACCTATGCAGAGGCAAAGGCTGAAAAGGCTGCAAGCGAGGCAGACAACACCAAGAAAGCTGTGAAGAAAATCAACTCCAACATCGAGAAGGCAACTCTCGGGGACATCGATGCTCTCGCAGCTCTCAAGAGCAAGTTTGAGAAAGGAGAATAATTCCCTGGAATGAACTTTCAGCTGAATGTATTGGGCACGGCTTCCGCCAGGCCCTCTGCAGGAAGGAATCCAAGCGCCCAGGTACTTGATGTACACGGGCGCTTGTTTTTGATTGACTGCGGGGAGGGAACGCAGAGACAGATGTGCCGTTCGCATCTTTCCTTTGAAAGGTTGGATGCCATTTTCATTTCTCACGTCCACGGAGACCATATCTTCGGTCTTTTCGGTCTGCTTTCGACCATTGCGCTCTCCACTTCCCGCAAAAGCATCCGGGTCTATGG